>NZ_LGHL01000108.1 GCF_001908205.1 Bradyrhizobium sp. NAS80.1 | reverse complement strand
TTCTGTCACCTATGTCTCGGGCCGCTCAAATGATTTATGACCCATTTCATTCTGGGTGAATTTTTCGCACCACGTCTCGCACCACATTTTCGGTTCCATATCTGCCGTAGCAAAACTGCACTTGCGAGAAATACAGCAGTGCGAATTGTTGCGTCTGTTCCAGCAATAAGCATTGAACAAAGGGCGGCGCCGGCTTGCTCGGATGGCGGCGCAGCCGCCGTTGAAATCCGAGCTGGGCGCCGCAGCGTTGCAGCAACTTATCAAGTCGGAGGTCGATCGCTGGTCGACCATCGTCAAGGAAGTAAAGCTTGAGCCGCAATAGGCCGGCTGGAAGCTGCGGCGCATCGCAACCGATGCGCAGCAGTTCTTACGGCTTCAGCGAGGCGAAGACCGGTCGCAGATATCGCAGCATCTCCGCGGGATGCTCTGTCATCGGGAAATGCCCGAGCTCCGGCATTTCGATGACCTGAGCATTCTCGATCCATCCGGCTAGCTGATGCGCGTCATCGACCGTTGCCGAGAAATCGTAGTGGCCGATCAGGAACGACACCGGAATCGTTTTGCCATCGATCCGCTTGGCGATCTGCTCGCCGTCGAACTCGTCAGAGTAGAAGGCGAGGTCTCCGTCATAGATGCCGGGCGCGCCCTGCGAATAGATATAGGCGGCGCGGCGGCGCAGATCTGCCGGGCTGCGCGGCCCGAGCAGGCCGCGGACATAGGCAGCGGAATGCCAGCCGCCATTGACCTTGGCATGTGTGAGGTAGTCGTTACGGCGACCGCGCGGCCGCAGCGGTGCTTCCAGAGCGATCACCGCGCGAACGAGATCTGGCCGCTCTGCGGCGAGCACCATGGCGATGCCGGCGCCCATCGAGCATCCCATGACCACGACTGGCTCGCGGATCACCTGTTCGATGAAGCTGACGCACCAGTCGAGATAGGTCCGCTGATCGAGGAGATACGCATCGCCGCTCCAGTCGGCCGGTGGCATCGAGCGGCCGTGAAAGGGCATGTCGAAACCGATAAGGCGCCAGTCGTCGCCGAGGGCTGAGTCGCACATCACGCCGTGAAACTGACGGGTATCGGCTCCCGCCGTGTGCAGGCAAAGCACGGGTGTGCCAGTACCGGCTTGTTCGCTGTAGATCTGCGTTATCCGGCCCGTTGAGGCCGCGACGCTGTGATAGCTGCCGCGCAGACGGCTGAGATCTGCTTGCGGCGCCGCTACTTCATAGGGCGTGAGATTGGCGAAGATCGCTTCGAAGCAAGCGCGGGCCTGCGCGATCGCCAGCGGTTCGCCGGTGATCGCGAAGCGCGGATTGCGCAGCTGGATCGACGAGAATGAATGATAGGTCGGCGGTGCCGGATCAGCCAGCACCAGCCTCCAATCATCGGCGCTGGCGGCAATCCTGATCTCGCTTGTCGTGTCCGATTGAGCCGGCGGCGTGCCAAAGAAAACGTCATGGGTGCGGTCGCCGACCGTGAAGCGAACGCGCAGCGAAAGGCCGCGCGTAAACACTTTCACTTCCGGCTTGGCGAACGCCGCCGTCAGATGATCGACGAGCCGTTCGAAGACGGACATCGGCGCGGCTCACTTGTCCGCAGTGAGATAGCGTCCGATCTCGGTGTGGTCCGACTTGGGGCCGAGCTGCTTCAGCGCAGCATTCCACATGGCCGTGATCTCATCGGCCAGCGGTGCTTTGACGCCGATCTGGTGTGCGAGTTCGTCGGCGGTCTGGATATCCTTGGCCATCAGCGCCATCGCGAAGCCCGAGGCGTAGCTTTCCGAGATCATGAACTGCTTGAGTTTGTTCTCGGTGGAATTGTTGCGGCCGGTCGAGGCGTTGAGCACATCCACGAGGGTGTTCGGCTCGATACCGAACTTGCTGCCAATGGCGAGCGCTTCCGCTGCTGCGGCGAGACCAGCGGCCGAAACGTAATTGTTGAGCGCTTTGGCGGCGTGACCGGAGCCGAGCGGACCGGTGCGGAAGGCCGCCGGGCCCATGGATAGCAGGATCTTGTCGGCGCGATCGATGGTCGCGTGGGCGCCGCCGGCCATGATCGCCAGCGTGCCATTGATAGCGCGCTTCACGCCGCCAGAGACCGGTGCATCGATGAATTCGAAGCCGTCCGCGATCAGCTCTTCGCCAAGGGCGCGGGTGCCGAGCGGGGCGGACGAGCTCATATCGATGATCACGGTGCCCTTGGCGAGCTTGTCCTTGATGCCATCGATGGCGGCGCGCACGATCTTGCCGTCCGGCAGCAGGGTAATGATCGCAGCAGCACCGGAGATCGCCTCATCAACCGTCGAAGCAGCGGTGCCGCCCTCCTTCGCGAAGTTGCTGCGCGCATCGGCCGACAGGTCGAAGCCCGTCACCTGAAAGCCTGCGCGTGCGATGCAGGCAGCCATCGGGCGGCCCATGTTGCCAAGGCCGATCACGGTCACTTTGGCGGGCGGGTTGATTGCGGCTGTACTCGTCACTGGCGTTCCTCTGGGGGTCTTGTTGAGCTTGGGGATGGTTAGGAGCGTTGTCTGAGATCACTCGCTGCGCGCAAGTGCCTCGAGTGCGACCTTTGCGGCATTCCGGATGTGGAGCACGCAGGCGCGTTCGGCTGCCTCTTCGTCGCCATTCTCGATGGCGGTGAGGATATTCTCGATCTCGCTCAGGCTGTTGCCGATACGGTTTGCCTGGGTCATGGATGTCATACGCAGTACCGTCACGCGGTTGAGCAGCATCTTCAGGAAGCGCTCCACAAAGGCGTTGCCGCAACCTTCGAGCAAGGCGGCATAGAATTCGGTTTTGGCCGCGAGCAGGTTGCTGCGGTCCTGCTCGCCGGCGACCTCTCCCATGCGGACGAACTGCTTGCGCAGCCGCGCGATGATCGCGGGATCGCGGCGCCGCGCACATTCGCGACCGGCATAACCTTCAAGCAAGCCGCGGAGATCGTAGAGCTGAGCGGCTTCGTTAGCCGTGATTGTGCTCACGACCGGACCGCGGTGAGGAATGGTTGTGACCAGGCCTTCGGCTTCGAGTTGCCGCAGTGCCTCGCGGATCGATGTCCGGCCGACGCCGGTCTGCTCGCAGAGTTCGCGCTCGATCAGCCGCTGGCCGGGTTTAAAGCGTCCGCTGCCGATCGCAGATCGCAGTCGGTTCTCCACCAGCTGACGCAAGCTGGTCGTTTCCCGCGTGACGTTCAGGTCGGAGTCATCTTCTGCCATGCGTCAATTGACCGCTTATCAGACAATCTGTCAAGCGGCTTGACCGCCTGTCTGATTTGTGTTCCCCATCAGGCAAGCCTTGGGCGCCATTTTGGAGGAATTGCCATGTCGAAGACGTCATCTACGCGCGGGGGCATCAATCGCCGCACGGCTCTGGCCGGGACGGCCTCGCTGATCGCGGCGCCCTGGATTTCTTCAACTGCCCGCGCTCAGGCCAAGCCGGTCAATATCGGCGTGATCATGCCGCTATCCGGCGCCAATGCGCAGTTCGGTATCAATTCGCGCAATGGCATCGAGCTGGTGGCTGACGAGATCAATGCGGCGGGTGGCATCAGGTCGCTTGGCGGCGCCAAGATCAATCTGATCGTTGCCGACTCGACCTCGACCCCGACCACCGCGGGGACTGTCGCCCAGCGCATGATTAGCCAGAACGAGGTCACCGCCATTCTCGGTGCCTTCGCGTCGTCGCTGACCATCGCGATCTCGGAAGTGACAGAGCGCCGCGATATTCCGCTGCTCACCATGTCGTTCGCCGACCAGATCACCGGGCGCGGCTACAAGAACATCTTCCAGGTCGTCGCCAAGGCATCCGCGCTCGGTAAGGCCCAGCTCGATTACACAGTCGCGATCGCGCAGGCCGCGGGTACCAAGATCGACAAGATCGCCATCATGTATGAAGACACGGCCTATGGCACCGCCCAGGCCGAAGGTCTGCGCGCCGCGGCCAAGGCGGCGAATATCCAACTCGTCATGGACGATGCCTATCCGCTTGGCATCACCGACACGACGCCGCTGATCAACAAGCTGCGCGCATCTGGCGCTCAGGCGGTCTTCCCGGTCTCCTACCTCAATGACAGCCTGCTGCTCATTCGCACGATGCGCCAGCAGCGCATCACCATTCCGGCCATCGGCGGCGCCGCCGGTTATGTGATTCCGGATTTCGAGAAGGGGCTCGGCGAATTCGCCGAAGGCGTGTTGTCGATCGCTCCGGCCAATTACGATCTCGATACGAGCCTCACTGATCGGTTCCGCAAGCGGTTCGGCTATTTCATGGTGCACGAGGCGCTCGAGCACGCCGTCGCGCTGGATGTGCTGGTGCAGGCCATCGAAAAGGCGAAGTCGGCCAAGGCCGAGGACGTTACCCTGGCGCTGCGCGGCGCGAAGTTCACCGGCGGCTGGACCAATGCGATGACCGGTGGCGCCGTACAGTTCGACAATACCGGTCTCAATGTCGCGTCCATCCCGGTCATGGTGCAGTGGCGCAAGAAAGAGCTCGTCACCGTCTGGCCGAAGGATGTGGCCAAGGGCGCGGCCGAGTGGAAGTTCTGACGGAGTAACGAAAGAAAATCGTGTCGTTCATTCAAGCGATTCTGGATGGCCTGTTGATTGGCGGCGTTTACGCCGTCATTTCGATCGGCCTGACGCTCGCCTACGGCGTGATGGGCATCGTGAATTTCGCGCAAGCGGAATTCCTGATGATCGGCATGTTCGTGTCATGGTTTGCCTGGGCCTATCTCGGTCTCGATCCCGTCCTGGCGGCGCCCCTGTCTTTTGCAGTGGCGTTTGCCCTCGGGTGGCTGGTGCAGGGCCATCTGATCTCGCACGTGCTGAAGGCGCCGTCGGTTGCGCAGATATTTCTCACCGTCGGCTTGCTGATCGTGCTGGAAAACGGCGCGCTGCTCGCATTCGGATCACAGTTCCGCTCGGTGACGACGTCGTATCAGACGATGTCGTTGTCGCTGGGGTCGCTCTTCGTCAGCGTGCCCTATCTGATCGCCTTCGCAATGTCGCTGGCCTGCGGTCTTGCCTTGTGGTGGTTCATGCGCACCAGCTGGTTCGGACGTGCGATGCGAGCGACTGCGCAGAACCCGATGGCCGCTCAGCTGATGGGGATTGACACGGCTCTGATGTACAAGATGGCCTTTGCGCTGGGCGTCGGACTCACCGCTTTCGGCGGCGCCGTCATCCTTCCTTATGTTACGGTCTTCCCCGGCGTCGGCGGTCAGTTCGTGGTTCTGATGTTCACGGTGGTCGTGCTCGGCGGCCTCGGCAGCGTCGCTGGTGCGGTGGTCGGTGGTCTGGCGGTCGGTGTGATCCAGGCCTTGTCTGCGCTGTTCTTTCCGATCCAGCTGCAGAATCTCATTCTTTTCCTTGTCTTCATTCTCGTGCTCGCCGTTCGGCCGCAGGGTCTCGTGGGAGCAAGCCGATGAAACGCTGGATCCCGATTGCCGTCATCGTTCTTGCCGCGGCAGCCGTGCCACTGCTGTTGAATCCGACCGGGTACTGGATTCGCGTCTTCACCTTCACCCTGTTGTTCGCAGCCATGGCGCAGGCGTGGAATCTGATCGGCGGTCTCGCCAATCAGCTCTCGCTCGGGCACGCGGCCTTCTTCGGCATCGGCGCCTATACCTCGACCATTCTGCTGCTCAAATTCGGCATCAGCCCATGGCTCGGCATGTTCGCTGGTGGCGCGCTCGGTGGCGTCGCTGCGCTGATCATCGCGATTCCCACCATGCGGTTGCAGGGGCACTATTTCGCGCTGGCGACGCTCGCGTTCGGCGAAGTGGCGCGCGTCATCGCCAATGTGTGGACCTCGCTCACGGGAGGCCCGGTTGGCCTTTCGGTGCCGTTCGTTCCGCCGGGCTTTGCGGCCTACTCGTTCAAGCAGCTGCTGCCGCATGCCTATATCGCTTTGATCGCACTGATCATCGTCACCGCGATTTTCGAAGTGATCCGGCGCGGCGCGATGGGCTACCGGCTGCGCGCCATCCGTGAGAACGCGGCGGCCGCGGAAGTCATCGGCATCGATACCACCAAGGTCAAGCTGCAGACCGCCGTGATTTCCGGTGTGCTGATAGCCATGCTGGGAACGCTCTATGCCCAGGTCGCCGTATTCTTCGATCCCGATACGGTATTCAACGCGATGTCGATCTCGATCCGTGTCGCTCTGATCGCTATCATTGGCGGTGTCGGCACCGCCATCGGTCCAATCCTCGGCGCCTTGTTCATCGTGCCGGTCGAGGAGCTGATGAACGATCTGTTCTCCGCCGGTGCCGCCGGACTGTCGCAACTGATCTTCGGCGTTATTCTGATCGTGGTGATCCTCTGGCGTCCGCGTGGACTTGTGACCGTCATCGAGGCGTTGCGCACTTGGCTTCGCGGCAAAGGAGCGCAATCATGACGATCCTGGATGTTTGCGGCATTTCGCGACGCTTCGGCGGCCTGCAGGCACTGTCCGACGTGACGTTTTCGGTCCCGAAGGGGCAGATCGTCGGCCTGATCGGCCCAAACGGGGCCGGCAAGACCACCTTCTTCAGCACGCTGGTCGGCTTGATCAAGCCGGATTCCGGCTCCATCACGCTCGATGGTGTCGGCGTTGTCGGGCTGAAGCCGCACAAGGTCGTTGGCCTCGGCATGACCAAGACGTTCCAGAACGTGGCGCTGTTCGCCGAGAGTTCGGTGCTCGACAATGTGCTGACCGCCGGCTTGCTGCGGCACGATGTCGAGACAGCGCGGGAGAGGGCGCTGGTCTGTCTCGATCGCGTCGGCCTCAAATCCGTCGCGGACAAGATGGCCGGCAATCTGTCGTTTCCGGAACGTGCGCGAGTCGAACTCGCGCGTGCGCTATGTACCGATCCCAAGGTCCTGTTGCTGGACGAGGTCATGGCAGCACTCAATCCCGTCGAGATGCAGGAGATCATGGATCTGATCCGCGAGCTACGCGATGACGGCATTACGCTGCTCGTTGTCGAGCACCACATGCGGGCCATCATGACAATCTGCGACCGCATTCTCGTGCTCAATTTCGGCCGTCTGCTCGCCGACGGCACGCCGCGCGAGGTCGCCAACGATCCCGTGGTGGTCGAGGCCTATCTCGGGCGCTCGGTGGAGGGCCACGCATGACCACCTCCCAGCCATTGCTCGAGATCAAGAGGCTCAATGCCGGCTATGGCGGCATCGATGTCCTGCACGATATCGATATCGAGATGCGCGAAGGCGAGTTCGTCTGCATCATCGGCGCCAATACTGCGGGCAAGAGTACGATCCTGCGCGCGATCTCGCGTCTGGTCCCGCGTGTTCGCGGCACCCTGCGTTTCAACGGTGTGGATCTGACTGAGCGCGCCGCGCATGAGGTCCCGTCGCTCGGCATCGCGCATGTTCCGGAAGGTCGCCACGTCTTTCCGGACATGAGCGTCGAGGAAAACCTGATGCTGGGCGCCTTTACCGCGCGCGCGTCGAGCGACCTGCAGCAGCGGATGGAGCGCATCTTCGACCTGTTCCCGCGCACGCGGGAGCGACGGTCTCAACTTGCCGGCACGCTGTCGGGCGGCGAGCAGCAAATGGTGGCGGTCGGTCGCGCACTGATGCTGCAGCCCAAACTGCTGCTGCTCGATGAACCCAGTCACGGCCTCGCGCCGAAGGTTGTCGAGGAGATGCACGACGCGTTCGTGAAGATTCATCGAGGCGGGACATCTATTCTGCTCGTGGAGCAGAGTGTGGGTCTCGCTCTAGACGTCGCCGCGCGCGGATATGTTCTGGATAGTGGTCGCATCACGCTCCAGGGCGCATCTGCAGAGTTAAATGAAAACCCGGCCGTTCGCGCTGCTTATCTCGGTATCTGACCGACCAGTAGGTGAAGGCAGGCAGACGATCACTCCAACAAGAAGGATCCTCAGCATGAGCTACAACCAGACGATCACCCTCGGCGGCCTGTTCGACGAGGGTCTGAAGACTCGCCGCGAAGTCCTCGGCGCCGCCTATGTCGATAAGTCGATCGAAGCGGCCAATGACTTCATGATGGCCTTCCAGCACATCACTACCGAATGGTGCTGGGGCTATGCCTGGAATCGTCCGGGCCTGGACAAGAAGACCCGCAGCATGCTGAACTTGGCCATGCTGACCGCGCTCAACCGTTCGCCCGAGATCAAGCTGCATACTCGCGGTGCGATTAATAACGGCGTCACCGTCGAAGAGATCATGGAAGTGCTGCTGCATGCTACGGTTTATTGCGGCATTCCGGCTGGCCTCGACGCCTTCAAGGTGGCGAACGAAGTCCTCAAGGAAATGGGGCAAGTCAAGTAAGGGTTCCGCGCGACGCTTCTGCCTGAACCGATCTCGAATCGGCCGGCATTTCCGACCTTGCGTAAGCCGCGCTGGCGCGATCCAGCGCGGCATTTTTGCACTTCACATCACACGGAAGGGCATCCGCGATTTTGCGACCGCTCGCAGAGTGAGGCCGCATTCCGGGTGAAGATCGATCTGAGCATTGGCATCTTGCGTGAGCGTCGGAGACACTTAAGTCGGCATTGTCCGCTTCTGATGCTGTTGCGTTCTGGCGCGGACTTCCTTTGGCTTTCTTTCCCGTGGTCGGCATCGGCGCATCGAGGTGGTACAGAGGATTAATTCGCGGTTGGCGTGGAAGAGCTCGTAAGAGCACCAGTCCTCGGCGACTACCTTGCTCGAAGTGCTCCGATGCTGAAAGGCCTCGAACCGCGAATGTGACGTCGCGGTGACATGGCTTCATGCATGTGATCTGCCATCCTTCGGTCATGCGGCGAGGCGCGGGGACAGTGTTGTCAGTCCGCAAATGACAATCACGCGCTCGAAGCGGGTGCGAAATCTTCATATCGGCTGCTGAAGATTTAATGAGGTCGCTATCTGTCGCAAGAGTGCGCTGCGCGATGCGGGCTGCTCATCAATCTAACAATGCCGCTCGCGCAGTCTCCATTCGTTCATCTAAATGACGTGCACGGGTCGTGTCCCCAGTGATGGTGTAGCTCGGTGGAGCAAAGCCGTCCGCACGCGCGCCCTCAAATAGCGCCGTAGCGGGCGGACGG
>NZ_LGHL01000107.1 GCF_001908205.1 Bradyrhizobium sp. NAS80.1 | reverse complement strand
CGGTTTGTTTGCTGGCAGGAACCCTGCCGTTTTCAAAAAGGTTCGTCCGCCGGGATCGGCTCTAACACAGGGCCGAGCACCTCTCTGAGCCCGGCGGCCACTACTTCCGCTATTGGCCCTTCGCGTCATTTCGTTGCGGCGCGGTCAGTAGGTCGCTTTCAGGTCGAAGCGGTCATCAAACGGCAGGCAGGACCGGCTGGATCAGTCGCGAATGGACCCATCTCGGACATCCCTTAGGCTAAGAATGCGTGATGATTTCGACACAATCCTATGGTGATACGTTGTCTATAGACATCTAGAAGTCGGGGGGCATCTTTGGGGCTCAAGACGTGGTCTGCTTATTGCCTGTTACTTTGTTGTTTTGCATATCCAGCACGAGGCGCGGGCATCCAGTTGCTCGAAACTCCAACGCTCGCGGGCGCGATTTGGTATCCATGCCCAGCTAAGCCGCAGAGTGTGCCGCTCGGTCGCCTCGCGGTGCCCTTTACCGATTTCCTTGAAGGCGTGAAGGATTGCCCAGGCACGGGCGCGAAGCTGCCTCTGGTCGTCTTCTCCCACGGTCGCAGCGGCTGGTTCGGTCTCCACCATGACACGGCGGAGGCGCTGGCCGACGCTGGCTTCGTCGTCGCGGCCATCAGTCACCCCGGAGACAACGGCAACGACAGCTCTCAGAGCGAAACCCTGTCGAATTGGGCCTCCCGGTCAGTCGATATGGTTCACCTGATCGACTTCATGCTGAAGGACTGGAAGGACCGGGACGTCATTGATCCGTCCAAGATCGGGTTCTTCGGCTTTTCGAAGGGAGGGTTCACAGGGCTGGTGCTTGCAGGAGCCACTCTCGATTTCCAGAGAACTGCATCGTTCTGCAAGAACAACTCTCCCTTTTGCGAGCAGGTACGGAGCGGTGACGTCCCAAACAACCTGCCGCGAGACGCCCGGATCAGGGCTGCCGTGATTGCCGATCCCGCACCAACCGTGGCATTCACGAAGAGCACCTTGTCATCCATCGACATCCCAATGCAGGTTTGGCGATCTGAAGCGGGCGCCAAAGATCGGGGTATTGACCCGGAAGGCGTTGCGCGAGTCCTGAATGCCTTGCCGGGCCAACCCGAAGTCCATGTGGTGCCAGCGGGCCATTTCGCGTTCCTCTCGCCATGCTCCGCGGAGCTTGCCACCAACCTGCCGCGCTTCTGCACCGATCCGCCGGGCTTCGACAGGGCAGCCTTTCACCGCGACTTCGACGCAAGCGTTCTACGATTCTTTCGCGAGCATCTGTAAGCGACGCCCGGATGATCCATCGAGGCCGCCGGTCGGCATCTTCGAAAGGACTGCTCTTGGCCCATCGTGACATTTGCTGCGGTTGCACAAAGACGGTCGGTGTCGGGGAGAGGCGATTCCTCCTGGCAGCGCCAAGCTGAAGGTCGTCGGCTTTGCCGGCGCCGCCGGCGACATCACAGCGCTTGCCGATGGTCTCGGGTCGACCGCGCTCGACTTCACCACCCTTGGCCTTGCCATCGGCCAGTGGGTCAAGGTCGGCGGCAGCGCAGCCGGCACTACCTTTGCCGCACTGATTTCTGCCGGCACTAAGGCGAGGGCCGCGGCCTACGCCAAGATCACGGCGATCGCCGCCAGCAAGCTGACGCTCGACAATCTTCCGTCAAGCTGGGCGACCGACACCGGCGCCGGCAAGACGATCTGGGTGTTCTTCGGCGACCAGATCAAGAATGGCATCACGAAGAACTCGCTCACGATCGAGAAGGGCTTCCTGGCGCAGCCAGTGCCGTCCTACATCGTGAACAATGGCATGTGCGCGAACACTTTCAGCATCGACATGACCAGCGGCGACAAGATCAAGGGTTCGGTTGCCTTCACCGGTATGGGCGGCGGCATTGATACAGTGACGCTGGATGCGGTGCCGGATCCCGTTACGACGGGCGTCGTCATGGCGGCGAACGCCAACGTCGGGCGCCTCGGCGTCAACCAGGTTCAGCTCGGCTCGCCGAATTGGGCGAAGGGGTTCACCGTCCAGATCAACAACAACCTGCGGTCCCGCGACGCCGTCGACTCCGATGCCCCGGTCGACATCGCGGACGGCGAATGCACCGTCACCGGCAAGCTGACCACCTATTTCGGCAGCATGACCGAGGTGCAGGCCTTCTACAACGGCACGCCGCGGGCGATCAATTCGCGCGTCACGAAGAACGGCCAGACGCTGATCTTCCAGATCCCGCGCGCGGTCTATCGTGGTGGCGGCAATCCGCAGGCCACGGCGAAGAACACCGACGTCATGGCGGACTTCGATTATCAGGCTTCGCAAGACGCCGCGACCAATGCGCACATCCTGCTCGACCGGTTCGAATACGTCGAGTAGTAAGCGCCTCTCTTGCCCCGCGATCTGGACCGGTTGGTGCCGGTAGAGGATTGGTGTCCTCAAGATCGCGGGCTTCACCGCCTGGCTCCCTGCCGGGCTTCCCTTGGATCCTCAAGGTGACACCAAGCCAATGACAAACTCCCCCGAAACTGCGACTAAAAAAGTCAAACTGGAATCCCTGAAGGCCGACCTGCAAAAGGAGCGGGAAGGCGACTGGATCAAGGCCGTCGACATCGACCCCGGTCTACGGTGGTTCGTCCGCTCGACGAACTATCCCGCCTTCCGTCTGGCCCGCGACGTCGAGATGAAGAAGCTCGGCGAGAAGTACGGCTCCGACCCGATCCCGGACGACGTCAACGCCGAGGTGATGGGCAAGCTGGCGGTCGAGCATTTGCTGCTCGGCTGGGACGGCCTCGACGCCGAGTACAGTCCGGAGACCGCGGCCGAGATCCTGACCGATGAGTCCTATCGGAAGGTTCGGTACTCGATTTATCTCGCCGCCGGCCGCGTCGGGACCTCCGAGGTTCAGTACGTCGGGTCGACCGCAAAAAACTGAGAGCCGCCCTTCGCTACGAGCTCGAGCAGAAGGGCAAGGACGAGTGGCTCGCAGAGCTCGCTGAGGAAGATCCGGACGCCGCGGAATTCTCCGGGCATGCGGGTCGACCTCAAGACGCCTTCGTGCCGCCGGGCGCTGAACGCTACTGGCGGGCCTGGCACGCACTGAGGTTCGATCGGCAATACGGCGCCATGGGCGGCGAGTCGCCCATCATGTTCCTCTCGATCGATGCATATGCGCGACGGTACCGCATCCGCGGCGCCGCCTTCGAGACGTTCCACGCCTTGGTCGGTGCCATGGACGAGGAATACCTCGAGCACGTGCAGCGAAAGGCGGACGACGCCAGGCAGGCCGATGAAGAGCGGCGGCGAGTAGCCGGCCGCGGGCCCGTACCAAATCCGGACGAGGTTTTCTCCTGATGGCGGCTAGTGGTGTTGCACTCTCATCGTTGAGGGTCACCTCTGATTTTGACGCCACGGCTTATGCCCGTGGCGCCCAACAGAAGGTCGACGCGGACAACCGGATGATTGCCAGCGACAAGGCGCTCAATGCCGCCTTGGCGCAACAGGATGCTGCACTCGCGAAGATCCCGGGCGGCATGGCGTCGGTCAGCAAGGCGCTGCTCGACGGCTACGGTGCGGGCCAGCAATTTGAGGCCCTGATCCGCCGCATCAACAATGCGGCCGACCGCGGCATGGGACTCGACCGCGTCAACCTGCTCCTCGACGCGGCCTACCGCAAATTTGGACTGACGGCCGACGCGGCATCGCTTGCCGCCGCCGGCTATGTCTCGATCACTAACTCGGTCAAGGACCTCAACTATCAGTACGAGATCCACAACGAGGTCGCCGAACGTGCCGCCGCGATCATGTCGCAGGTCAACACCGCGGCCGCGGCGCAGTCCTCCATCAACGCCAGACTGGGTGTCGGCGGCGGCCAGTCGAAATCCGCCCAGGAGTCTGCTGACGCCTTCCTGGCGCAGTTCGGCGGGCTAGAGGGCATCGCGCGGGCCAAGGCCCAGGAGGCAGGTTCTGCCTTCTCCAGCGAGCTCGACAGTAGGCTAATAGCCGGTACGGCGAAGTCGGCGCGCGATGCCTCCCAGGCCTTCGAGGACCAATTCCGGGCGCTCGACGCCATCGCCGCGGCGCGCGGCCAGCACTACGCGGAACAATTCCAGTCGGGCAAGGGCAACATCGCCTACCAGCAGTCGATCGATGCCAACCGCAATGCGAACCTCACCTCTGCACAGAAGCAAGTTGAGGCCGAACTCGCACTCCAGATCGCCGTCAAGCAGGCCACGACAGCGATCTCGGAGCAGGGCCGCGTCCGGCTGCTTACAGCCAACCAAAGCGTCCAGAGCGTCCAACTCGAGATCGACCTCGTCGGGAAGAGCATCGGACAGCAGGCCGAACTCCGCGCAAACCTCCAGGCGCGCCAGCAGCTGGAGCAGGAGGCCAGCCAGAACCGCACCGCGTTCGACACGGCACAGTACGAGCGACTGAAGAGGATCAACGAGGAACTCGGCAGGCAAACCCAACTCGCGGCACAGGCGCAGATCCGCCAGGACATCAAGTTCGGCAGCCAGACCTCGCTGCTGTCTCCCGAAGATGTCCAGATCGCGCAGCAGCTGAGGGGTATCTATCCGGATGTCGCTACGGCACTCAGTAGCGTCGAAGCACAGGGGCTTCGCACCAATGCAGCGCTCAGCGGTCTCTCCTCGACGATCTCCGGCCAGCTCGTAACCGGTTTCACCGATATTGTCGATGGCACGAAGTCGGTTGGACAGGGCTTCCAGGACGTGTCCAAACTGGTCATTCGCGCGATCGAGGAAATGATCGTGAAGATTGCGATCATCCAGCCGCTGATGCAGTCCCTTCAGATAGGGGCCAACAGCTTGGGTCTGGTAGGCGGCGGCGGTGGCGGGCTTGGCTCGCTGCTAGGCTCGGCCGGTATCAGCTATGGCCTGCCGGGTACGGCCGGCAGCAACTTGTTCGGTCCGATCGCTCCGAGCGCGCTCGGTAATGTCTTCACATTCGGCCGCATCACGCCGTTTGCATATGGCGGGGTCGTCGGTGGTCCTACCATCTTCCCGATGGCCAACGGCGGCACCGGTCTGGCTGGTGAGGCCGGCCCGGAGGCGATCATGCCGCTTCGTCGTGGCCCGGACGGTCGCCTCGGCGTCGCTGCTGGTGGTGCCGCCAATGACAACAGCGCTCCTGGCGGAGTGGTCGTCAACATCTTCAATGCTCCGGCCGGCTCGGATCCGCAAACGAAGGTGTCCCAGGGCTCAAACGGCACGACCATCGACGTCTACTTCAAAAAGATGATGACGGGGATGTTGCTCGACGACGTCTCGAAGAACGGCCCGATGTCGCAGGCCATCGCGGCACGTCAGCGCGGTTTCTCTGGAGGTTAAGCGATGCCGCTCCCTACATGGCCGGCGGTGCCGTATCGGCCGGTCAGAGATAGCTTCCAGCCAATCAAGCCGTTTCTCGATCCGATTGCGACCGAGATGGAGGGCGGCAACATCCGCCAGCGGACGCGCCCCGGCGACAACGTCGGGACGTTGGGCCAGACCATCATGATGACGCCGGCTGACGCCGAGACGTTCAAGGCTTGGGTCAAGACGACGCTGAACAACGGCACCGCACGGTTTACTGCCCTCGTTTGGACTGGAGCGACCTACGTGTCGAAGACCTGCCAGTTCGCCAAAGACGGCAAGCCGGCATACGGCGCGTACTCGGCGTCCCGCGTCGCGGTTTCCATGAAACTCACGGTCTACGATTTCTGATGCCCTTACACAGCGAAGCTCTCCTCGAGGCATATGCATCATGCCCGCCTAGCGCGCGTGTTTATTACACGCTCGAGATCTGGCAGTCGTCGTTCGACCAGGCTGCGCGGGTTACGAAGCTCCCGGCCAAGATGCCGGCAGAGCGCTCCTGCACGCGCCGTGAGCGCCGTGCCGATCGCGCGCGCCAGCCGGTGGTGCATCTCGTCATGCCCGGCATCGAGGTCGCGCGCGCCGAGCCGCGGCCGCGTGAGACGGTAACCGCGTTCCTGCGCCGGACCGGCTGGGCCTGGCGCGATCGCAGGTACGGCTGGCAATTCCGGAAGGGCTTGCCGACCGTCCTCGAGATCAACGGCGAGGCGGTGCTACGGAAGAGCTGGTCGCGCCGGCGCATCGCTGCGAATGACAATGTGCGCTTCGTCTCCTATCCGCTCGGCGGCAATGGAGGTGCCAAGCGGATCATCGGGCTCGTCGCGCTGATCGCGGTTGCGGCGTTCGCGACCTTCGTCACCGGCGGCGGCGCTGCGGCGCTGCTCGGGTCTGGGTTCGCGAGCGGGACCTTCGGTGCCGCCGTCCTTGGCGGCGCCATCGGCATCGGCGGCTCGCTGCTGGTCAACGCCTTGATCATGCCAAAGGCCGGCGCGACGAACACGCCAAACGCGTCGTCCGACCAGATCTATTCCGTCCAGGCACGGGGCAACGTCGCCAAGCTCGGCCAGCCGCTTCCGGTGTGGCATGGCCGGCTAAAAGCATACCCGGATTTTGCCGCCACCCCCTGGGGCGAGTTCGTCGGGAACGATCAATATCTCAACGTGCTGCTGGCGCCGACCATGGGCAGCATGGCCTACGAGGCGCTCTATCTCGACGACACCGTGTTCTGGACGCCGGGTGGAGGTATCACGGCCACGTTCCCGGGCGCGCAGGTCGCGTTCTACGAACCGGGCCAGCCCGTCACGCTGTTTCCGACCAATGTCGATCAGTCGGCCGAGGTGTCGGGGCAGCAGACCAATAACGGCAGCGGCTATGAGGGAGGGCAGTACAGGCCAGGCGACGGACCGCTGACCTATGGCGCGCCGCTCGGTCCGTTCGTCGCCAACCCGGCCGGAACGAAGGCGCAGGCGATCGCGATTGATTTGGTCTGGCCGGCGGGCTGCTTTACGGTCAATCAGGACGATAACAACATCGGCTGGGCTCGCTGCACGATAAGGTGCGAATACGCGCCTTGCGATGAGGTCGGCAACCCCACCGGGGCATTTTCGACCCTGTTCGAGGTGACAAGGCAATTCGCCAGTACCTCGCCGGTGCGGGACTCCATCAAGACCGATGTCTACCCCGGCCGTTATCTGGTGAAACTGAGCCGTCTTGGCACCAACGCGCAGGAAAGCTTTGGCGTCAACACCGTGATCTGGGCGGGGCTGCGGTCGTTCCTCAAGGGCAGCAATTCCTTTCCGGATGTCTCGACCGTCGCGATCCGGCTCAAGGCCTCCCAATCGACGCAGGGCTCCTACAAGTTTGGCGTGCTCGGCACCCGCAAGCTGCTGGTCTGGACCGGCTCCGTGTTCGAGTTGCAACCGACCCGCAGCCCAGCCTGGGCGTTTCTGGACGCCGCGACCAACGCGCAATATGGCGCCGGCCTGTCGATCGCCAAGGTCGATGTCAATGCCGTGGTCAACCACGCCGCCGGCTGCGCGACGCGCGGCGATACCTTCGATTACAGGTTCTCGACCGCGATGGCGGTGCCAGAGGCGCTCGACAAGATCCTGACTGTTTCTCGCGCCAGGCATTTTTGGCTCGGCGATACCGTCTCAATTGTCCGCGACGAGTGGCGCGACGTTCCGACCATGCTGCTGACCGATCGCGAGATCGTGCGGGACTCGACGCAGGTCGAATTCACGATGCTCGGCGACGAGGATCCAGATGCAGTCATCCTCGAGTATGTCGACGAGACCACGTGGCTGCCGGCACAGGTGCAGTATCCGCCGAACGACGAGGCCTTCACCGCGGTCAATGCCGAGGTCAAGCGCGTCGACGGCATCGTCAACCGTGCCCACGGCTTCCGCGAATGCGCCTTCTACTATCTGCAATCGATCTACCGGCGCGAGAATGTGGAGATCGGCGTCGAGTACGAGGGTAGGGCGATCACCCTGGGCCAGGTGATCCGCGTGCAGACTGAACTACCGCAGAGCTACGGTTACGGTGGTGCTGTCCTGAACGTCAATGTCCGGACCCTGACGCTCGATCCGGCGCCGACCTGGGATACCGGTCCATTCTACATCCGCCTGCGGCGGCCGAACGGCAAGCTGTTCGGTCCGGTGCTGTGCACCGAGGGCGCCGATCCCTCGCAGGCCGTGCTCAATGCGACCAACCTGTCGCAGACCGAGACTGCGCAATCGACGACACTGGCGGCCGTCCTGGCGCGCGAGGATGGCGCTGAATATCCGTCGTTCGAGCTCGGCACCGGCGTCAGCGAGTCGAAGCTGTGCGTCGTGCTCAATGGTCGGCCAAACGGCGAACTCTTTACCCTTTCGCTCGCTGTTGATGACCAGCGCGTCCACGCGACGGATCTCGGCACGCCGCCTCTGCTGCCGTCGCCGCAATTCCCGTCCAACAGCAAGGTCCCGCTGATTGTGGGGCTCAATGCCAACTACGGGCAGGGCATCGCCGAGCCCAAACTATCGGCGAGTTGGTTTCCGGCCGCTGGCGCGGAGTTCTATATCGCCGAGGTCTCCTATGACAGCGGGGAGACCTGGGCGCAGGTCTATGAGGGGGCCGACAACCGGTTCGAGCAGGTCGTGACGCTGGCGGCGCTGCGCCTGCGTGTCCAGGCGGTTACGCCCGGCAAGCTGCGTGGCCCCTATGCGAACGTCGATGTCGGCGCGCCGACGATAACGGTCGCATCGAACACGGTCGCGCTGAAGTCGTTGATCGATGGCATCAAGTACCAGGTCACGACGCTTGCAAACCAGTATGCCGACAAGCTTCAGGAGATCGAAAACCGGTTATCGAACCTGAGCAAAGGATCCCAAGCGCGAACTTGGCTCGACAAAACCGAGCTACGCTCGCAGATCGCTGCGCGGTCGGCAGATGCTTTGGCGCAAATCGACGACGTCCGGACGGTCGCCGTCGACACCGAGGTGGCGTTTGCGAATTTCTCGACCACGGCAACGGCGACCTGGGGCTCGACGACTGCGTTCGTTGAGCAGAGTGCCATCGCAATCGCTGCCCTGGATGGCTATGCGGCGACATCCTATGGGGTGACGCTCAACGTCAATGGCTATGCGACAGGCTTCCAGCTGGTCAATGGCGGGGCCGGCATTTCGGCGTTCACGATTGTCGCCGACAAGTTCCAGGTTCAACTGCCCGGCTATAACGGCGGGATGCCACGCGGCGTGTTCACGGTCGGCACAATCAACGGCGTGGCAGCGATCGGGTTCTCCGGCAATTTCTATCTGGATGGCACCTTCAACGTCAAAGCCATCGCGGCCGGCTCGCTCGACGTCATCTACCTCAAGGCGGGTTCGATCACGTCCGACTCCGGCGTCTTCGGCCCAACAAGCATCAAGAGCCTCAGCATCGCCGACAATGCTGTGACGGTTCCGGCTGTGCAAACGCTGGCCTCGAACGTCGCCGGGGGCGGGACGAAGACTTATCTTAGTTTCAACTTGAGCGTCGACACGACGGGTCTGTCGGGAAAGACCATTCCGATTTTTGCGTTGCTCAATGCGAAATGGGTTAGCGGCAGTCCTGCGACCGAGGTAGGAACGTTTTGGCTGTACACGAATGGGACTCTTGTCGACAACTACTCGCTGTCTGTCGCAAGCGGAGATTTCAAGTTCGTGATTTCGACTTGTGCAGTCAACATCACAGGCACAGGCGGGTTTGTTACGGTGCCAATCGTCGCGCAGTTCAACGCCGGCACTCAAACCGTTATGGGAAATGGCGCAGTTCTCTTTGCGATGGCGGCGAAGCGATGAATATTCATTACGTGGTCAAGACCAACGAGATCATGTCCTATGGTTATGGGGCAGCGGATTATGAGGATGGACAGGATAGCCATTTCCCGGCCTGCAAAGTGGCGCTTGTGGATGATCAGCCTATCGACGCTCGGGTTCAGAGGTTCGATCCTGTGACTCGAACGGTAGTCCTCAAGGACACACCAGACCCCGAGCCCGATCCTATATGGCAGGTAAAATCGGCAGTAGTTCGGGAATTGGCCGATACCGACAAGTACGTCCTACCTGATTTCCAGATCTCCGAGACCGATCGCGCTGCGTGGTTCGCGTACCGCAAGGCACTCAGAGACGCGTCTAAAGGCAATGACACAGCAGCCTTGATGCTCAAGGCGATCCCGGCGCGCCCAGACGGTGTCGACGCCTTCGAGAGGCTCCGCTCCTAACTCGTTGATTCCTGTCGGTGCGTACAACGGCATCGCCGCGATGCGCTGCCGAATGGTTTTGCGTACCTGACGGATCACGTCAATATCGAGATGGCCAAGATGGTTGAAAAGACCGCCGCCGAATTGGCGCTGGAGAATGCGACGCGCCTGAACGAGATCGAGTTGCTGGTTCGCGGAGCCCTCGCGCACAGCGAAGAATTCGCGATGGCGTACCGGAATGCTCCGGATCGCGACGCATGGATCGCGTACCGGCAGGCGTTACTCGATCTGTCGAAGCTGTCCGACGCCGACGCCATGGTCGACGCCTGGCCGCTACGGCCGGATGGCATCGATGCCATCGAAGGTGTCCGCGCACGATCGGTCGCGGCTCGCGCCGCCGTTTCCCAAGGTGATTGATAGATGACCGCACTCGCCAGCTATTCTACCGGCACGATCTCGGTTGCCGCGGATGGCACCAATGTGGCCGGCGTTGGCCCGCTGTGGCGGACCGCCGGCAACGCAAAGCCCGGAGACCTGTTCCAGAGCGGTCACTTCTGCGTCTTCATTACCGACGTTCCCGACGATACGCATCTGACGATCACGCCATGGCCGGGCGCAGCACTCAGCGGCGCCACCTACAGCATTTGGAAGGTGTCCCAGCAGCGTATCGTCGGCGCCGGTGCGGCAGACGATGTCGACAAGATCGTCGCGGCGCTCAATGCCAACGGCTTCATGGTCTTCGTTCCTCCGAGCTTGACGGCGCCCGACCCGTCGCTTGGTGAGGAGAACCAGACGGCGATTCAGCCGACATCGGGAAAGATGTGGGTCATGTCCGGCGGCGTCTGGACCTATTTGGGCATTTACAGAGGCTTCAAGCCGCGCGGCGCCTATGACAATGCGGCGACCTACTATCCCGGCGACTACATGACGTCGTCCGGCTCGTCCTATGTCTGGATCAACGAAACGCCGGGATCGGGACACGCCCCGCCGAACCCGACCTATTGGCAGGTGCTGGCGGAGAAGGGCGAAAAAGGTGAGCCGGGCACACCGGGCACACCGGGCACACCGGGAGCTCCGGGCACTCCCGGCCTCAACGGCTCGGTCTATGGCGGCTCCTCGACCAGCTCAATTGTCGTCGCTGTCGGGCACATCACCCTGGCGACGCAGACTGGTCTGGCCTATCTGCCCGGCGCGCGGGTGCGCGTGAGCTCGTCCGCAACGCCTGCGATCTATCTGGAAGGCATCGTCTCAGCCTACGATCCCGCGACGGGCGTGCTGTCTTTTGACGCTGATAAGAGCAGCGGCAGCGGTACGCTCGCGAGCTGGAATCTGAATATAGCGGGCGAGCCCGGCTCGGCGGACTTCATCACCGTTCGGAAGTTCCTCTATCCCGCGAAGGCTGGCCAAACCACGTTCTTTGGCGCTGACGCCTTTGGCCGAACCCTAGTTTATACCCCAGGCTTTATCACCGTCGTTCTAAACGGCTCTGTGCTGACGCCCAACGACTTCACAGCAACCAACGGCACGAGCGTCGTGCTCGCGCGCGGTACCAATGATGGCGACAGCGTCTATATCGATTGCTCACTCGCCTACAATCCGGCGGATGCACTTTCGATCTCGCAGAACGGCGCCGACATTCTCGATAAGACGGCTTTCCGCAAGAATATCGGCCTTGCTTCGGTCATGCAGTCGTATCTGTCGGGGCTAGTGCTTTCGACGGCGGGAGCAGTGACTACGTTCTCTGTGGCTCCTGGCGTCGCGGCCGACAGCACCAATACCGACATGATGACGCTGAACGCTTCTATCACGAAGACGACGGCGTCATTTGCGGTCGGTTCAGGCAATGGCGCGCTGCTCGATACCGGCAGCATCGCCGTCAATACATGGTATCACGCTTTTCTGTTGAAGCAGTCGAACGGCACCACCGATGTCGGTGTGTCGGTCAATGTCGCGGGCAGCCTCCCTTCCGGCTATGTCGCCTTGCGGCGGATCGGCGCGATGAAAACCAATGCGTCGGGGCAGTGGCTCAAGTTCGTTCAGAACGGCGACGAGTTCATCTGGGACGTTCCGGTCAACGATGTGGTCAATTTCAACGGCACCACGCCGGCTCTAAGGGCGCTTGCAAGTGTCCCACCCGGTCTCAAGGTCAACGCGCTGCTATACGTGCTCCTCAATACCGGAACGAGCGGTGCCGGGCGAGGCGGCGTGTTTTCGCCTGACATGACCTCGACCATCACCGCGGTGGTTCAATACATGACTAACGGCATGTTGGTTGGCACGGCGAACTATCAAACCATATCGCAGGCAAATGTCAGGACGAACGCCTCCGCGCAGGTGCTCTGCTATGTCGAGAACGCCGCAGCAGGTTTGTGGCTCACCTCCTATGGCTGGATCGATCGTCGCGGAAGGGATGGTTAAATGACACGCGCTCTCGAACGCGGACTGAAGCAGTCCCAGAAGAACTACATCGTCAACGGCGGCATGATGGTGTCGCAGGAGAACAACTCGACCGCGGGCTCGGCGACCAGCTTCTATCCGGTCGATCAGTTCGAATACGCAGTTGGCGGAACGACCGGGGTGGCATCTGTCGCACAGGTTGCAAATCCCACTCCCGGCGGTTCTCCGAACAGGGTCCGTGTCACCGTCACAACGGCCGCTGCTTCTGTCAATGCATCCGACGTCGCCTATCTTCGTCAGAAGATCGAAGGTCTCAGGATGGCTGATCTTCAATGGGGCACTGCGGCAGCGAAAGCAATCACGCTCCAGTTTGGCGTGAAGGCCCCTGCGGGGACATACTCGGTCGCGCTCTGGAATGGCTCGGCTGCTCGCTATTACGTCGCTCAGTATACGATCTCAGCGGCAGAGGCCAACACGGACGTCATTAAGTCGGTCACGATCCTCGGCGATCAGTCCGGCACTTGGGCGAAGGACAATACGCTCGGCTGTCACGTCTTTTGGCCACTCATCAACGGCTCTAGTTTCCAGGCCGCTACAGTCAATGCATGGAGTAACATCAGCAGCGGTAACCCGATTGGCCTTGCAGGGCAGGCGAATCTCTACGCTACGCTCGGCAACATCTTCGAGCTGTTCGATGTTGGTCTCTACGAAGGCACAGCCGCCCCGTCATTTCAGCTTCCCGATTTCCCGAGTGAGCTTCTGCTTTGCCAGCGCTACTACGCCAAGTCGTTTCTGCTCGCAACCAATCCTGCGCAGAATGCCGGCTTCGGCGGCGCCCTAGTTGCTGTCGCGGCAACATCGGGTGCCGGCTCGATTTCCTTTAGGCAATACTGGCCTGTTCGAATGCGCGCGGCGCCGACCGTGACGACCTACAATACCAACGCCAACGACGCAAACTGGTGGGACGTCAATGGGTCCGCGAGCCGCGTCGTAGGCCTCGCAGAGCAAAGCGACAATAGCTGTCGCATTGTGATGAACGCGACGTCGACAGCCGGCTCACAACACTTCATTCATTGGACCGCCAACGCGAGAATGTGACCATGAGCGACTACCGACTGACCGAAACCGACTCCGTAATCCGTGTCACCGACGGCGCGTCCATCCCGAACGATCCGGCCAACCGCGATCGCGCGGACTACGAGGCCTGGCTCGCGGCAGGCAACACGCCTGACCCGGTGCCCATGCCGGTGTTGACCAAGAGCGATCTGAAAGCTTACGCGGCGTCTGTGCGCTACGCCAAGGAGACCGGCGGCATGACATCGGCGACCTACGGCGACTTGTTCACGGATCGCGACACGCGCTCCCTGATCGCCCAGACCATCCAGTCGATCGATCTCGACATCATCGCCGCTCCGATCACCTGGAAGACACCGACGGGCTTCCAGCCGCTGGACCGCGCAAGGCTGGTCGCCATCTCGACGGAAGTCGCCGCCTTCGTTCAGAGCCAGTTCGACAAGGAGGCCCAGACCGACGCCGAGATCGACGCCGGCACCATCACGACGACAGCGCACGTCGATGCGGTGTTCGCGGCGACTTCTTCTTGATCCGCGCCAAAGCGCTGGTCTAGCTAGCAGCGTCGCTGACTGCGGAGAGGAAACGCAGTCCAGCATAGAACGATCCTTTCCTCGCCCCCGGAAATATTGGAGAGATCAATGAGCCTCGCGCCACTTGTGGCGTCGAGCCCGTTGCGCATTGGCGCGTCGGGCGATGCCGTTCGCCAGATCCAACTCGCGCTGAGGGGGCTTGGCTATTCTCTGACAGGCACCGGCTGGTTCGGGCCGGCGACCGATACCGCCGTCGAGACCTTCCAGAAGCGCGCTGGTCTCGTGGTCGACGGCGAGGTGGGGCCGAAGACCGCCGCTGCTTTGGACCTCGCGATCGCCGGAAAGGCGCCGACTACTGCCGCACCGGCTCAGGAAATTGGCCGGCCGCTCTGGCTCGAGGTGTCATTGGCGCACCTCGGACTGAAAGAGGGGGCCGGATCGGCCGATAACAAGGAGCTTGTGGCCGATATCAAGACCGTCGCACCGGACTATCAGCATGACGCGACGCCTTGGTGTGCAGGCTGGGTATCGTTTTGCCTGGTGAAGGCGGAGCAGAGAGCTTCGTCCGAACCGCTTTGGGCGCTTTCTTATAGCGACACAAAGAACCAGCCGGTTGTGAAGCTGGCCGGACCGGCATTGGGCGCGATCGCGGTGAAGAAGCGCACCGGTGGTGGCCACGTCACGTTTGTTGCTGGGCGCACCCGAGGCGGCGCGTTGGCATGCTGCGGTGGCAACCAGAATGACGAGGTGAACGTCTCCCCTTACGATCCTGGCGTTTTCGTCGGTTTCTTCTGGCCGAAGGGAGCCGCGCTCCCGACCGCTGTCGGTCTATCGTCGCTTCCTATCGTTGCCGCCAACGGCCGTGCTATCAGCGAGGCGTGACCGATAAGGACCGCGTTTCCCGCGCTTGTCGCTCGGGCTCAATGGAGGCGTGGCCAAGGCCCTCTCAGGGCTCCACCCTCTATTGAGCCGCTGGAATACGACCTTCCAATCCATTCCAGCCTTCTCGCAAGCTTGTGTCACAGTCATCGTGGCACCTCGAAACTCGATCATTCGGCTAGTGCGCCGATTGTTGTCCTGGATCTTTTTTGTCGCCCAAACGCAGTTCGATGGTGAATACGGCCCGTCGTTTTCAAGGCGCTCGATTGAGTGGCGCTTCGATGGACGCGGGCCCATGTCTTCGAAGAATGCTCCGAAGCTTGCACGCCATCGCTCGCAGACTTCGATGCCGCGGCCTCCATACCGGTGGAAGTCCGGACGCTGGGGCTCGTGACGTCTGCGACGCATATCGATCCAGATCCGGTATTCGCTGGATTTTTCCATGCCGTGGGTCTTGTTCAAGACCTTGGAGCGCTCACCAGTCAGTTCGCGCGATAGGCACCCGCAGCTGGACGATCGTCCTGACAGGACGTCGGCCTTCATAACGGCTCGTTCCGTGCCGCAATCGCAACGAAAGGTCCATTTGACGCCGGAGCGAGACTTTGGACCAGATTTCGAGATCAAGGTCCATCGACCGTATCGGCTAAGTAAAGCTGGCATCTGGCCAATCTAGCACGCCACCCCCCGCCACGGAGGATGATGGTATGCGGCGGCCTGATGGCATTCATCCCCGGAATTCCGGCTCAGCCGGAATCGCCGCGCGACGTTTCGCGTGTCCCCAAACCGAAGGAATCTACCAATGAACCGCGTCCTCAGCGTGGCTTTTGCCGCGCCGGTGCTGCTTGCCGCCTCTGCGGCGCATGCGGCTGCGACCACGGTGGCGTTCGCGCCGCCAGTCGCCTTCAACCCGATCGGCTACCTGCTGGCGTCGATCGCTGTTCTCGCACTGATCTTCCGTGTTGCGCCGCGCGCCCGCGGCATCGTCGCAGTCCTCCTGGCACTGTTCGCATGCTCCGTGGTGCTCGACGTCGCGTTCGCCGCCGATGCCGCGGCGCCGGAAACGGTTGCCCAGGCAGCCAGCGACACCACGAAGGTCACCTGGGCGTACGGTGCCACGGTGGCGCAGTGGGCTAGCGCGGCCGGAACGCTGCTCTTCGCTGTCGCGATGTGGCTTCTTCGGCTGCTGCCGGGGCAGGTCTACAGCCTCCTGGTCGCGGCGCGCGCCGACCAGATCCTCCAGAAGGGCATCGACTACGCCATCAACATGGCCGTCGGCGCCTCGAAGGATAAGGCGCTCACTGTCGATGTCGGCAACAAGGTGCTGGCGCAAGCGCTCCAGTATGTGCTCGACCATGCCCCCGATTGGCTGACGGCGTGGATGGGCGGTCCGGACCAGATCGCCCAGAAGATCGTCGCGCGGCTCAACCTCGCGTCGGACGCCGTGCCGGACGTAAACGCTGCGGTCGCCAGCGTCGTCAAGTCCGCCTGATGTTGTCCGCTGGCTCCACGATCGCTGCAGTCCTGGCGGCGATCGCACCGCTGCTGGAGGCGTTTTTCAACGCCTTCGGGGCGTCGTTGAACGACTTCCTCGCGCGCAAGCGGGCCGAGCAGGCTGCCCAGGACCTCGGCGCCGCGCGCGCCACGATCGACCAGCAGAGCAGAACCATCGCGGCGCAGGGCGCCGAGCTCGAGGCGCAGGCGGATGCGCCGCGGTCGGCGAGCGATGCGATCGCGCGGCTCGAGGAGGGATCAGCATGATCATGAAATGCGTCGGCTTAGCCTTCATCATGGCGGAGCTTACCTGCACCGAGGTCGAGCCGCCGGCGCCGGCGGTGGTGTGCCCGCCGGTCCGCGCCTGGTCGCGCGCCTTCCAGCAGCAGCTCGCCGCCGAGATCGGCAGGTCTCCGGACAGTGCGTTGGCCCGCGTGGCAATCGAGGCGATCGGCGATCGTGACGTTGCACGCGCCTGCAACAAAGCTCGAACCAAGAGATAGGGCCGAAATGTCAGTCAGTGTCGACCTCACCATTACGCTCGGAACGATCATTGAGACCTCTGTGCTGGCATTCGGCGGCATCACTGCTCTCGTCACGCTTCGCAACACGGTGTCGACGCTGAAAACGCAGATGGAGACGTCGAAGCAGGAAACCAAGGAACAAATGGAGGCGTCGAAGCGGGAGAACAAAGAGCAGTTCGCCGGCATCCAGAGCGAGCTGAAGAAGATGGGCGAGATCCTGATCGATATGGCCCGGTTCGAGGAGCGATTCACCAATCTCGACAGGCGGGTGACGGCACATGGGCGGCAGATCGACGAGCTGCGCCATGGCGACGGCTTCGTACGCAATCACACGGCCGCAGATCCCGGCATCAACCGCGAATATTGATCAGAGGCGCATCCTCCATGTTCTACCGCTCTTTGCTGGCAGCGCTCGTGCTCGCGATCGTTGCCTCGATCCCGGCCGCCGCCGAGGTCTGCGTCGCCTCGCAATACGGTATCGGTGACGGCTATCATGGCCGCCGCACCGCTTCCGGCGCGATCTTCAACACCTATGCGCGCACCCCGTACACCATCGCGCGTCCGTCGCGCGCCAACTTGAAGAACGGCGCCGTGATCGAGGCGCTATCGACGGATCTTGGTCCATTCATCGCCGGCCGCTGTGTCGACCTCGACCGCGCCGGCGCCGATGCGCTTGGCATTGGTGGTGTCGGCTGGGTGCGTGTCGAGCACGTCGACTAGAGATCCGCGCCGCCGCGCTGCTCTATGTCGCGTCGCACTTCGTTACGGTGACGTGGAAATGAAGCTCGCGCTGCGAAATCGTGGTCGACGCAGCCTCCTTCCGTGAGCTGCTCGACGTGCTGATCACCGGCATCGCCGTGCTGCTCTGCATGGTGATCGCCTGCCCGTTGGTCGAGCTTCAGCGCAACGCATTTCCTCGATAGTGACCATCCAGCCGGAACCTTACCAGGGCGTAGCCTCGAGGACTCTCTACGACGGAAAGTCAGCAGAATTGATCTGGATGCGGTCAGCATGCAGCGACCATTCGCAAAGCCGTGCGGCTGTGCAGAATTTCTGCTTGGCGATCTCCTTGGCCTCGCCCTCGGTCGGAGGCCACGATGTCGCACTTCGTCGTCACCTTCATGAAAGATGTGCTCGGCGACAACGGTCGGCGGGCTGAGATCTTCCGATCTTGCCTCCAGAGCTCTACGTCGCAACCGTCAGCCAGACCTCTGGCGCGTGTCCTGGCTTCGGTTTCGTCCTTGCACATTAGATCGACGCGATACTCGATATGCCTATCGAGGCCCAAGATGTACGCGCGGTACGCTTCGTGATCTTGTGGCCCCTTCCAAGGGTTAACTCGCATTTTGAGTCCCTCCGTTTTTCGTTCACGGATCACGCGCAACCGTCACTGAGGCGGCCTTAATACGTGAAATAGAAGCTCGCAATCGTCGCTGCGACGAGCGCGGTGCCGCTGATGATCGCAACGGCAAGACAGATGCGAGCTGGGGTTGAATAGGAGTCGAACGGGGGGACGTTGGATCATGACACACTCCCGTTGCATCGGCGGGAGCGCAATTGGTCTCTCAGGTGCCGGTGTGCCCTTGCTAGGTGCAGCAATAGAACCATGCTGAGCTTAATCGCCCGAAATAGCGAGTCCTAAAAACAGAGCGTCCGGCAATTAAAATTAGGGCACTGGGGCTTACCCGTCCGGACGTCAGCGGCAACGGCCTTGCTGATCGGAAGACATGCGCTCGAGCGCCGAAGGCTGACGTTGGCTGCTTTCGAAGTGCGTTGCTAAAGCTCCCGCGTCATCGCCGGGTGCGTCCGGTTCTTGACCTTGATCCAGTCTTTGGACCGGCCGGCGCCATAGCGCCGGTCGCGCCGTTTTGAGACCAGACCCTCGAGGCCCATGCCGCAGGCTGCGCGAAACAGCTCCGGCCCGATCCCGCCGGCCTCGAACGGCGCGATGAACATGCCATCCGGCCGGCCGCGCAGCAGCCGGGCCAGATTGGCCTTGCGCATGGCCAGCGGCAGCGGTCGCAGATCCTCGCCTCCGAGCGCGAGAATGTCGAAGGCGTAGAGCTGCACCTCGTCGTCGTGCTTGCGTGAGTGCAAGGCGTTGAAGTCGGAGACGCCGTCGACGCCGAGCACCACGGCCTCACCGTCGATGACGAATTGCTGCTCGCGGTTCTTCAGCGCCGCCTCGACGATCCACGGGAAGCGGCTGGTCCAGTCGTGACCGTTACGGGTGAACAGCCGGACCCGGTTTCCGGCGCGCTCCACGCGCAGGCGGTAGCCGTCATATTTGATCTCATGCAGCCAGTCTGGGCCATCGGGCACGACTTTGGCGGCCGTGGGCGGGCAGAATCCGAACCGTGTTGGCATGGCCGCGATCTATGTATTGCCGCCATGGAATGCGAGTCGGAGGGCTAAGGAACGGGCAGGGAAATCAGAGCGTTCTGACCATCAATGGTCACAGGATAGGAACCGCTCATGGCAATCGTGTTTGTCGAGCCCCGACCAAAAGGAAAGATCGAAGGCACTCCGATCGAGGACTACGTCGTTGAGGAGCATGCCGACCACGTGCTCGTGAGAACCAAGACCCAGGAGGAAGCTGTTAAATGGGCGAGGGAACACGGGCATCGCCCGCACGTCGCTCGTGTCCGGCACCTCAACGACAAGCACAAGCCGGACCAATGGCGCGAAGTATAGCCTGCTCGCGCAGCGTCGACTTAAGATCGCGTCTTCCCGCCAACTGAGGCGGCCTTACTTCTTGGCAGTTTGAACTTGGATCGTGCCAGCTGCTAAAGCAGCCCCCGCCCGACACATTCTTGGAGCGAAAGACCTATGAACCGTTCGCTTCAGAAGAGGCTGATGAGTTATTCTGGTAAAAAGAAATGCCCCAACGCCGAGGGCAGCAGCGCTGGGGCAGTCTGCAATCACCCATGAAACAACCCGGCGGGACGGCTCTGGGGGCGCGCGATGTCCTGCGGGGCGCGGAAAAAACGCCGGCGGCAGCAAGATGTTCCAATGGAAACACCCCAGCGCCGTTAGCGGGCCATGACACGGCGCTGGGGTGAAAGTGGACACAATGCCAAGCCTAACCCTAACGCTGCCCGGATCTGACCCGCAGCATCATTGGTTAAGTTCGCGAGTGTTCCTGTTGGTTTTTTGGGCTTAACAAATGTAGCGACCGGGAAAGAACGATTTCAGATCGTCGTCGTTCTGGCCTGATGAAGCGGTATTATTTCGACATCATAGACGGCGACGAGATTTTCCCGGATGAGGAAGGTCTCGAATTGTCCACCATAGAAAAGGTGCAGGAAGAGGCGGCTCGCTCGCTGGCGGATATGGCCCGAGATGCCGTTCGCTCCCAGAGCGGCAAGGGCAAACAGGAGATGGCGATTGAGGTCCGAGACGACCACGGCCTAGCACTACTTTGGCAGATTATTGGATTTTCGTGATTTTTTAGGATTCCCGAATCGATTTTTCAATGATTCATGGGTGGTCGGCTCTTGGAGGGCTGACCATGACGGAATGGGAAGTCG
This sequence comes from Bradyrhizobium sp. NAS80.1, assembly GCF_001908205.1. GTDB lineage: Bacteria > Pseudomonadota > Alphaproteobacteria > Rhizobiales > Xanthobacteraceae > Bradyrhizobium. The sequence continues at coordinate 81 of NZ_LGHL01000107.1, read as the reverse complement.
AGCTCGAACGCTGGCTGAAGCCGTTCTTGGAACGGTTGGGTCATAAGACCCGGCAGCGGATGTGTCCACTGTACGTTGCGG
>NZ_LGHL01000106.1 GCF_001908205.1 Bradyrhizobium sp. NAS80.1 | reverse complement strand
TCAGGAGTGCGCTTCCTGTGTTGTTCACAACCGTAACGATCGCGAGCGCAATGCCGGCAGCGATCAGACCATACTCGATGGCGGTGGCACCATTTTCATCGGCAAGGAAGGACCTGAGCAAAGCCATCATCAACTCCTGTTCATCCGTCAAACGTAGGCTGACGACGTTTTCGGAATGGTAAATTGATTCACTAAATTGTCGCGGAACGCGTCATCGTGCACGTCGGATCGTCCTCACCTGCGGCCTGCAATGCTGCCATCCATTGGTTTAAGGTTTCGTCACCCAGTTCAGGGTGATTTGACGGTATCGTCGCCTTTCTCAGGACTTGATCGAGCGTCCCGGAGCGGCCTCAACGGAGCGTCTCAGCATAGCAGCAAGGCGCCTGGCCAGATAGCTCATGACGCGCGGCCGCAACCGCGCCGCGCTGTCGGCGAGGCGCTCTTCCTCGGTCGCGTCGTTGACGAGGCCGATATAGTTCTTTCTGGCGTCCTGCTGCTGCACGGGCGTGCTCTGGTTCAATCCACGGCGCGACCATGCTGTGGGCAATGGGAATCGACGGTTAATTTTGCCTTCCGTAGGACTACGTGGTCTATCCGCGATGAGGGCGGGTGCTGAAAGCGATGGCGCTGCCTAACGGATTGTTGACTGTTCTTCAGCGGGGCCGGTCACCTGCGAGGACCGTCCGCGTTCAACGCCCGCAACATCGCGATGCGGGCGAACATCATCCAGCCGCCGCCGGTCTCGGCCGCATTGATCAGCGTCTCGATCGCGGTCTGCCAGTGGCTCGCGTGCTGTGCCTCCTCGGGCAGCTGCATGATGTGATCGGCCGCTTCTTGCAGCGTCCGCAGCTTGCGCCCGGTGCGCAAGGAAATGGGATCGTCGAACGCCGCCGACCAGGGCATGTCAGGCTGGTCGACCGGTGAGGGGAGACGTCACGGCGCCATCGCAGGTGTGATACTGCTAGCCGGCCTTCTTCGCCCGAGCCGGTGCGCGCACCGGTTTGTCGGCCTTCTTCGAAGCCTCCTTGGGCGCTGTCTTCGCCGCGACGTCCTTGCCGCCCTTGCCGGTGATCGGCAGCAGCATCTCGCGCTGGCCCTCGACGCGCTTCTTCGGCTTCTTGGCCTTGACGGTCTCTTTGGCGACCTTCGCCGCGGGCACCGCTTCCTTCTCGCTCGCGATGCTCTTTTTCAGCGCGTCCATCAGGTTGATGACGTTGCCGCCGCTCTTCGGAGCCGCCTTGGCCGCGATCGGCGCGCCGCTGCGTTTCTTGTTGATGAGATCGATCAGCGCGGTTTCGTAATGGTCTTCGAACAGCTCGGGCTCGAACGCGCCAGACTTCTTCTCGACGATGTGCCTGGCGAGGTCGAGCATGTCCTTCGTCAGCTTGACGTCCTGGATGTCGTCGAAATATTCCGTCTCGCTGCGGACCTCGTAGGGGTAGCGCAGCAGTGTGCCCATCAGGCCGCTCTCAAGCGGCTCCAGCGCGATGATGTGCTCGCGGTTGGTAAGCACCACGCGACCGATCGCGACCTTGTCCATGCTGCGGATGGTCTCGCGGATCACCGCATAAGCGTCGTGGCCGACCTTGCCGTCAGGCACGAGATAGTAGGGGCGGATCAGGTAGCGGTTGTCGATGTCGGTCTTCGGTACGAATTCGTCGATTTCGATCGTGTGCGTCGAGTCGAGCGCGATGTCGTCGAGCTCGTCCTTGGTGACCTCGATATAGGTGTCGGTGTCGACCTTGTAGCCCTTGACGATGTCCTCGGAGGTCACCTCGTCACCGGTTTCGGCGTCGACCTTGAGATACTTGATCCGGTGGCCGGTCTTGCGGTTGATCTGGTTGAAGGAGACCTTCTCGGTATCCGAGGTGGCCGGATACAGCGCGACCGGGCAAGTCACGAGCGACAGACGCAAAAAACCCTTCCAATTGGCGCGGGGGGCCATGGGCTACTCCAAACGCAACGGGGACAGCTGATGAGCTTACCATCGGGGAACACCGAATCATACACGGCTCGGCGTGGAATCTTGCAACTGCGTTAACCGGCCGCCGGCCCTGTGGTTGCTGCTTGATCGGATGGCAAAAACCGGAACATCGCATCGGATCGGGAGTTGGCTCAGGAGACAAGGCCGCGAGGAGGTCGCGGTCATCGGGGCTGACACCCAGCGATTGAGGGCACCATGGCAACCACGCGAGAGCAGCATCAGATCGTGGAAACTCCGACCGAGGCGCGGCAGGGCGAGCCCGGGCCTTCGGTGGCGGCGCTGCTCGCCATCTCGACCGGGCTTGCGATCCTGATCCTCGCCGTCATCTGGTTCGTGTTCTTCCGGACCTGACTGCGCAGACTGCGCCCGGACCTTTCGACTCTCCGCGCAACGCGGCACATTGCGCCCGCCATGCCGCCGGCTAGCCCGGCTGGCGTGGCGGGCGCAGTCGCGTCGGCGCGTTGGAGGTTCTGTATGACGAAGCCGTATATGACTTAAAAGTCTGTATATGACTAAAAAGTAACGTCGGCGGGTTCCCCGCGTTCATATTCAGTTCACGCCGGAATTGATCATCTCTGGCGATCGATCGTGCAGCCTATTTCTGGAGAGAAGCGTGCGCCTGCTTGTTGTTGAGGACGACCCCGATCTCAATCGCCAGCTCACCAAGGCGCTGTCCGACGCCGGTTATGTCGTCGATCGCGCCTTCGACGGGGAGGAGGGGCACTATCTCGGCGATAACGAACCGTACGATGCCGTCGTGCTCGACATCGGTCTGCCCAAGAAGGACGGCATCTCGGTGCTGGAGGCCTGGCGCCGCAATGGCCGCACCATGCCGGTCCTGATTCTCACCGCGCGCGACCGCTGGAGTGACAAGGTGCAGGGCTTCGATGCCGGTGCCGACGACTATGTCGCAAAGCCGTTCCATCTGGAGGAGGTGCTGGCGCGCATCCGCGCGCTGCTGCGCCGCTCGACCGGTCATGCCCAGAGCGAATTGAGCTGCGGCCCTGTTACGCTCGACACCCGCACCGGCCGGGTCAGCGTCTCCGGCAATCCCGTCAAGATGACCTCGCACGAATATCGGCTTCTGGCCTATCTGATGCACCATTCTGGCCGCGTGGTGTCCCGCACCGAGCTGGTCGAGCATCTCTACGACCAGGACTTCGACCGCGACTCCAACACTATCGAGGTCTTTGTCGGTCGCATCCGCAAGAAGCTCGACGTCGACATCATCCAGACCGTCCGTGGTCTCGGCTATCTCCTGACCCCGCCGACCCCCGGCGCCTGAAGGGTCCGGACTTGACGGGCGGCCCGACACGGGCCTTGGTCCGGTCATGACGTCCGACACCATGCCACCCCGCGCCCCCGGGATCATTCCGATGCCCGCCAGCTCGCTTGCGAACCGCCTGTTCCTGTCGGCGACCGCCTGGCTTGTGGTCATCCTGGCCATCACCGGCGTGGTGCTGTCGTCGGTCTACAAGAACGCGACCGAGCGCGCGTTCGACCGCCGGCTCAATCTGTATCTGCGCACGCTAATCGCCGAGGTCGCGACCCCCGACGAGCCGCCGGACCGCCAGTTCCAGTCGCTCGGCGAGCCCCTGTTCGAGCTGCCGCTGTCCGGCTGGTACTGGCAGATCACGCGGACCGACACCGAGAAGCCGGAGGTGCGCTCGTCCCGCTCGCTCTGGGACAAGAAGCTGCCGAAGCTGGAGGAGCAGGGCACCGAGCTCACCGCCGCCGGCATCCGGCTCGCTTATGTTGACGGTCCCGAGGGCCAGAACCTGCGCATGGTGGAGCGGCCGGTTGACCTCGGTGCCGACGGCAAATTCCTGGTCAGTGTCGCGGGCGATGCCACCGAGATCTTCGACGAGACCCGCAGCTTCGACTATTACCTTGGCGGCACCTTCACCGCGCTCGGCATCGTGCTGCTGCTGACCACGGTGTTCCAGGTCCGCTTTGGTCTCGCGCCACTCAAGCGCATCTCGGAGTCGATTGCCGACATTCGCTCCGGGCGCGCCGAACGCCTCGAGGGCGAATTCCCTGTCGAGATCGCGCCGCTGGCGCGCGAGACCAATGCGCTGATCGACGCCAATCGCGAGATCGTCGAGCGCGCGCGCACGCATGTCGGTAATCTCGCCCATGCGATCAAGACGCCGCTCTCGGTGATCGTCAACGAGGCCGGGGCCCACACGGCCGATCCATTCGCAGCCAAGGTCATGGAGCAGGCAGACGTGATGCGCGACCAGGTCGCCCATCATCTGGAGCGTGCGCGCATCGCGGCGCGGGTCTCTGTCGTCGCGACCGTCACCGAGGTTGCGCCCACGATCGAGGCGCTGCGGCGGACCATGGAGAAGATCCATCGCGACCGCGGCATTGTGGTCGAGGCCAAGGCGGATCCGTCCGCGAAGTTCCGGGGCGAGCGGCAGGACCTCGAGGAGATGGTCGGCAATCTCGTCGACAACGCCTGCAAATGGGCGGCCTCGCGGGTCTTCATCGAGGTTCTGGTGGAAGCGCCGCACCCGACCGGGGCGGGCCCGCGCCTGCGGATCATCGTCGATGATGACGGCCGCGGCCTGTCCGAGGCCGAGCGCGCCCAGGTCTCGCGGCGCGGCCAGCGGCTCGACGAGTCCAAGCCCGGCTCGGGGCTGGGGCTGTCGATCGTGGTCGATCTCGCCGCGCTCTACGGCGGCAGCCTCTCGCTCGGCAGCGCACCGATCGGCGGCTTGCGGGCCGAGCTGGTTCTTCCGGGAATATAATCCTTTGTTTCTACGCGACTTTTTGGTTTGCCGGGCCTCGATCCGCCCGAAACCGGAGGTATTCGGGGCGACTTCCTAAACGGCTTCTTAAGTGGCACCACCTATGATCGCGGAGGACGCATCCCACGTCCGCCACTTTACCGTACATTACCTGGGCGCATGAGCCAGACATCGATCGAGCGGCTGAGGGAATATCTCGCGCAGCTCCCGCCGCAGTCGCAGGCGCTGCTGATGCGCGAGTTTGAGCGCGCGCTCGAGCGCGGCCAGGACACGGCTGTCGCGACCCTTGTGCTCGAGCAGTTGCGCAAGATTGTCCGCAAGACCGAAGCCGACGAAGCCCAGCCGCCGCGCACCGACGATCTGTCTCGACTCCTGTTCCAGGTGCTGGAACCGTTTCTGGTGGAGGCGGGTGCGCCAATCCGGGTCGGACAGATCCGCCGCTCCTCGCTACATCCGATCTGGCAATGGCTCGTCCGTGATGGCGCCCCGGACAAGGTGAACGAGTTCGAGTCGGAGCTGGTGCGCATGCCGGCGGATCGAGGGCAGGTCGAGGCTCTGGCGCAGAAGCTCCAGGCGGTTGCTGCGGATGCCCTCTTCGAGCTGACGGGGCCGGGCGGCGGCGACAAGTCGCGCGCGCTCGCCCGCGTCGGCCCGCCCAGCGTGATCGAGGACCTCTATTCGGTCGGAGCGGTGCTCCAGATCCGGGACGCCATCGCCACCCTGAACGAGAAGCTGCCGCGGTTCCTGCGCGCCTTCGGCGATCCCCAGATAGGCTCGGTGACATCCGCGCTCAACATTCCCGTCCTGCAGACGCCGCAGCTGCTGCCTTTCGCGTTGTCGATCGTGGTGCAGCGCATGACTGCGCCATGGCAGATCATCCGCCTTGCCATCAAGATCGCCGCATCCGACGACGAAATCCGCGTCGCGGCCACACCCTATGGCGTCGCCGTCACGATCGCCCTGCACGATTTGTCCTGCGTTGCCGCGATCCTGCGCATGGACATCAAGCGCGGCCACTTCGATAACGTCGCCGACAATCTCAAGGCGCTGCACGACGGCGTGCGCGGCCTGCGCACCGAGCTCGACCTGCGCAACGACTCGGCCTGGGGCAAGCAGTTGGCCTCGATCCGGGCCGACATCTCCAACGCGTTGCAATCCGAGATCGACAGCGTTCCCGGCCGCGTCCGCCGCATCCTGCGCCAGCGCCCCGAAAAGGACATTCCGCCCGGGGCGCGGATCGACGGCACCGAGGTGGAGGAAACCGCGGCGCTGATCGATTTCGTCGCGACCTGCCGCAACTATGCGAGCGAGCTTGCGATCAACGAGGTGACGCTGCGCACCTATTCCGACCTCCAGCAACACGTCGAACGCTCGACCGAGCAGTTGGTACAGTCGTTGCGCGCCGCCGATCTCAAGGTCCGCACCTATCGGCAGCAGCAGGTGCAGGCCGCGATCCGCTTCTGCCAGGTGCTATTCGGCGATGATTATGCATCGCTGATGAGCAGAGCCGCTGAGAACGCCCTCACGGGCGAGCGCAAATCGTCGCGCGCAAGCTGATAAAAGTGTATTTCTTCATTATCACAATTTATAGTTGACGGTACGGGCCGCGGGCCCTACGGTCCCGTGCACTTTTTGGGAATTGCTATCTGTGGACGCATGAAACCCATTATCAACTTCGTTGAAATTGAAAATCGCGTAATCATTGCGAAATACCAAAGACTAATGGTCAGAGCGAAGGTGGTGCTGGTCGAGAAGACGAGCGGCCGCCAGGTGCCGGAGACGGCCACCATGATCGCATCACCGGTTCCCGTCGGCGCGTTGCGCATCCGCTTGCCCGAGGCAATCAAGCCGGGAACGTACTTCCTGAAGGCTTTCAACGGGCACGGCGAGGCCGCCGCTCAAAGCGCGGACTTCGAGGTCGCCTAAGTCGTTGGATTTTCTTTGTTTCGGGTCCACCTTCGCTCGCGCCGAATTGACAATTGTCAATTGCCGCATCGTCCGGCCGTGGTGTAAAGCCACCTACAGGCGCGGTTCGCGCGCTGCCGGAAGCTTGCCAGATGACTCTATGGTTCGTGTTCGCGCTGATGACGGTCGCGGCGATTTTCGCTGTGCTGTGGCCGCTCGGCCGTGGCGCGCGCGCGCAAAATCAGGGTAGCGAGGTCGTCGTCTACAAGGATCAACTGGCCGAGATCGAGCGAGATCTCGCCGCCGGGCTGATCGCGGTGCCGGAGGCAGAGGCAGCGCGGGTCGAGATCAGCCGCAGGCTGCTCGCCGCGGCCGGCAGCGAGCCCGTGTCGGAGCCCAAGGTGGAGCTCAAGTCGAGCCTCAAATGGCGCCGCGCGGCGGCCGTGCTGGCGCTCGTCGGCCTGCCCCTCGTTGCGATCGGCGTCTACATGCCGCTCGGTTCGCCCCTGCTTCGCGACTTTCCGCTGGCGCAACGTGAGCGCGGCTCCGGTTCCGGCATGGCGCAGTCGCTTGAGAACCTCGTGGTTCAGGTCGAGCAGCATCTGGAAAAGAATCCGACCGACGGACGCGGCTGGAACGTGCTCGCGCCGGTGCTGGAGCGGCTCGGCCGCTTCGACGATGCGGTTCGCGCCTATCGCAATTCGCTGACCTACAATGGCGAGAGCGCGGAGCGCAGGTCCGATCTCGGCGAGGCGATCACGGCTGCCGCAAGCGGCGTGGTGACCGCCGAGGCAAAGGCCGAATTCGAGCGCGCGCATGCGCTCAACGCCGACGATCCCAAGGCCAACTACTTCCTCGGGCTTGCGGCTGAGCAGGACGGCCGCAAGGACGACGCAGCCACCATTTGGCGCGCGCTGCTTGCGAAGGCGCCGGCGGACGCGCCGTGGCGTGCCCTGGTGCAATCCTCGCTCGCGCGGGTGGGGGGCGGCACGATGCCGGCGCTGTCGGACGAGACGGTCGCTGCTTCCAAGGACATGAACGAGGGCGATCGCAATGCGATGATTCGCGGCATGGTCGAGCGTCTCGCCACTCGCCTCAAGCAGAACGGCGACGACGTCGAGGGTTGGCTGCGCCTCGTGCGCGCCTATCTCGTGATGGGCGACCGTGACAAGGCGGTGGGCGCATCGACCGATGCGCGCCAGGCCGTCGCCAACAATGCCGAGCGGCTGCGGCAGCTCAACGAAGGACTCAAAACCCTCGGGCTCGACGGATGATGATTTCGCGGCGAGACGAGCGGAGAACGGATACGCCATGACGCGCAAGCAGCGACGTATGACCATCATCGGCGGCTCGCTCGCCGTGCTCGCGCTGGCGGCCGCGCTCGTGCTCAACGCCCTGCGCGATTCCATCGTGTTCTTCTCGACCCCGACCATGGTCGCCGAAAAGCACGTCGCGCCCGGCAAGCGGTTTCGCCTCGGCGGCCTGGTGCAGCCCGGCTCGCTCCAGCGCGGCGACAATCTCGCGGTGACCTTCGAGGTCGCCGACGGCAACGCAAAACTTCCCGTCGCCTACAAGGGCATTTTGCCGGACCTGTTCCGTGAAGGGCAGGGCGTCGTCGCCGAAGGCGTGCTCGACGCCAACGGCGTCTTCAAGGCCGACACCGTCCTCGCCAAGCATGACGAGACCTACATGCCCAAGGACGTCGCCGACGCCCTGAAGAAGCAGGGCCACTGGAAGGACGATTACGGCGGCAAGCCTGCCGCCACGACCGCTCAGGGCAATCCGCAGGGAGCTGTGCGGTGATCGCAGAATCCGGACATTACGCACTTGTGCTGGCGCTCGGACTGGCGCTGATCCAGTCCATCGTGCCGCTGATCGGCGCACGCCTGCGCGATGCCGCACTGATGAACGTGGCGCGCTCGACCGCGCTGGCGCAGCTCCTGTTTGTCGGCGCGTCGTTCGTCGCGCTCGTGATGCTGCACGTGACGTCGGACTTCTCCGTCGCCAACGTCTACGAGAATTCCCACTCGATGAAGCCGCTGCTCTACAAGATCACCGGCGTGTGGGGAAACCATGAAGGCTCGATGCTGTTGTGGGTGTCGATCCTGGCGCTGTTCGGCGGGCTAGTGGCGGCGTTCGGCAACAATCTGCCACTGTCGCTGCGCGCGCATGTGCTGGCCGTGCAGGCCTGGATCGCCAGCGCCTTCTATCTCTTCATCCTGATGACCTCGAATCCGTTCCTGCGCATCGTCAATCCGCCGATCGAGGGACGCGATCTCAATCCGGTGCTCCAGGACATCGGTCTCGCCGTCCATCCGCCGATGCTCTATCTCGGCTATGTCGGCTTCTCGATCTCGTTCTCCTTCGCGATCGCGGCGCTGATGGAGGGGCGGATCGACGCGGCCTGGGCGCGCTGGGTGCGGCCGTGGACGCTGGTCGCCTGGATCTTCCTGACGCTCGGCATCGCCATGGGCTCCTACTGGGCCTATTACGAGCTCGGCTGGGGCGGCTGGTGGTTCTGGGATCCCGTCGAGAACGCCTCGTTGATGCCGTGGCTCGCCGGCACCGCGCTGCTGCACTCGGCGCTGGTGATGGAGAAGCGCAACGCGCTCAAGGTCTGGACGATCCTGCTGTCGATCCTGACCTTTTCACTGTCACTGCTCGGCACCTTCCTGGTGCGCTCGGGCGTCATCACCTCCGTGCACGCCTTTGCCACCGATCCGACCCGCGGCGTGTTCATCCTGCTGATCCTCTGCCTGTTCATCGGCGGCAGCCTGTCACTGTTCGCGGGCCGCGCGACCTCGTTGAAACAGGGCGGCCTGTTCGCGCCGATCTCGCGCGAGGGCGCGCTGGTTCTGAACAATCTGCTGCTTACGGTGGCCTGTGCGGTTGTGCTGTTCGGCACGCTCTATCCGCTGGCGATGGAAGTGCTCGCCAATTTCAAGATGTCGGTGGGCGCACCATTCTACAATCTCACCTTCGTGCCGCTGTTCGCGCTGCTGCTGCTCGCGGTGCCGTTCGGGCCGATGCTGGCGTGGAAGCGCGGCGATCTGCTCGGCGTCACCCAGCGTCTGCTCGCGGCCGGCGTTGCCGGGCTCGTCGCCGTCGCTATCGCCTGGGCCTGGGCGCGCGGCGGCAGCGCGCTGGCACCAATCGCGATCGGACTTGGCATCTTCGTCATCGCCGGCGCCGTCACCGACATCGTCGAGCGGACGGGCCTGGTCCGTCTGCCGTTCGCAACGGCGCTGCACCGGGCGCGCGGCCTGCCGCGCTCTGCCTGGGGCACGGCGTTCGCACATGCCGGCCTCGGTATCGCGCTGATCGGGATCGTTTGCGAGACCACCTGGAACAGCGAATACATCGCGACGATGAAGCAGAACGACGTCGCCCATGTCGCCGGCTATGATCTGAAGCTCGACGGACTGTTCCAGCGCCAGGGGCCGAACTACCGCGAGATGATCGCCGAATTCAACGTCAGCCGCGACGGCCAGCCGCTGAGCGTTATGACGCCGTCCAAACGCAGCTTCACCACGCGCGGCTCGTCGACGACCGAGGCTGCTTTGCTGACCCGCGGCGCGAGCCAGCTCTACGTCTCCCTCGGCGACGCCAACGCCGAAGGTGCTATCGCCGTGCGCATCTATCACAAGCCACTGGTGCTGCTGATCTGGTGGGGACCCGTGCTGATGGCTTTCGGCGGCGTGTTGTCGCTGTCCGACCGGCGTTTGCGCGTTGGCGCGCCGAAACCGGCGCGGGCCAAGCAACGCCTGCAGCCGGCGGAGTGATCCGATGCGTCGGATGATGACCGTGCTTGTCGCGCTGATGCTGCTGGCCGGGCCTGCGGCCTACGCCGTGCAGCCTGACGAGATCATGTCGGATCCCGCGAAGGAAGCGCGCGCGAGAGAACTGTCGCGCGAGCTGCGCTGCATGGTTTGCCAGAACCAGTCGATCGACGATTCCGACGCGCCGCTCGCGCGTGATTTGCGGCTCCTGGTGCGCGAGCGCATCGCCGCCGGCGACAGCAATTCGCAGGTGCTCGACTTTCTGGTCGCCCGCTATGGTGAGTTCGTGCTGCTCAAGCCGCGCTTCGAGCGCCAGACCATCCTGCTGTGGCTGCTCGCACCTCTGCTGCTGATCGGCGGCGGCCTGGCGCTGTGGCTGCAGATCCGGCGGCGCTCGCGGAGCGGTGCAGACGTACCGGCTCCACCGCTCACGCCCGACGAAGAAGCACGGCTCGCTGCATTGATGTCGGACGAAGCCAAGTCTTCTTAGCGAAGCCGAGTCTTCCTAGCGACGCCAAGTCTTCCTAGCGACGCCAAGTCGTCCTGGCTACGTAGTGATACGTAAGCCGCACCACGCAGCTCGGTTCATGCTCTGTTGACCTTTGTCTGGAAGCTTGTCGCAAGATTCGATTCCAGCCTTTGAGTCCGCAGCGATGTTCACGAACAGCAATCTGACGATCCGCTTCCTGGTCGGCGCCGTCGTCGCTGCATTATTGTTCCTGCTGGGGATCGGCGGGGGGACCGGCTTCGTCGCGGTGCTCTATCTCAACAACGAGATCACCAGCCTGTCGTCCGACTTCGCCGCGCTGAGCGGCCCTGCGCGCGACCATGCGATGCAGATCTACCAGCAGGCACAGGCCGCATACTCCTATTTCCTGGTCGCGTGCGGCGTGATCGCGGTGGTCGCCGTCGCGATCTGCCTAACGACGTGGTTTGCTGTGCGCAACGGCATCCTCAGTCCCTTGGCCGCAATCGTGCATGCCATGCGCGAGGTCGCGGACCAGAAGTTCGAGACGCCCGTTCCGGGGCTCGGCGGCACCAACGAGATCGGCCTGCTCGCCGGTGCGCTTGAGGTCTTTAAGACCAATGGCCTCGAGCGGCGCCACCTCACCGAGCAACAGCTGCACGAAGTGCAGCACCAGGCCGAGCGGTCGAAGTTTCTCGATGCGCGGATCAAGCGCTTCAACGATCTCGTCGCCAGCGTCGTCGACAGCGTGGCGTCGTCGGCCGTGCATCTGAAGAGCAACGCCGAGACGCTGTCGCGGACCGCCAATGACACCAGCACCAAGGCGAATGCGGTCGCAAGCGCCGCGAGCCAGGCCAGCGCCAGCGTCCAGACGGTCGCAGGCTCCGCCGAGGAGATGACGAATTCGATCGGCACGATCAGCCGCCGCGTCACGGATGCAACCCAGCGCGCCGAAGGCGCAGCGACGCAAGCCGAGAAGAGCCGCGATACCATTCACACGCTGTCGGATGCCGCCGACAAGATCGGCGAAGTCGTGCAGCTCGTGCAGGCGATCGCATCGCAGACCAATCTGCTCGCGCTCAACGCCACCATCGAGGCGGCGCGGGCAGGGGAGGCCGGCAAGGGCTTTGCCGTGGTCGCCTCGGAAGTGAAGAGCCTCGCGCACCAGACCAGCAAGGCGACGGAGGAGATCACCTCCCATGTCGCGAGCATCCAGGGCATCACCGCGGAGACGCGCGGTGCGATCGACGGCATCTCGAAGACGCTGTCGGAGATATCGTCGATCATGTCCGGTATCGAGGTCGACACCGCCCAGCAGCGCAACGCCACGCAGGACATCACCCGCAGCGCGCAGGATGCCGCACACGGAACGCTGGACGTCTCCAATCACATCGTCCAGATCACCTCGACCTCGGCGGAGACCGGGCGCATGGCCGCCGAGGCGCGGGATTCTGCCGTCGACCTGTCGCGGCAGGCCGAGACCCTCAAGCGGGAAGTCGACGAGTTCATTGTCAGCGTCAGGGCGAGCTAAGGCCAGCCAAGAGCGTCGTCCGGGTCCATCACGGGAACTTGACTAAGCTCCTATAATGCCACGACTTTTGGCTTGCGATAAACTGCCGCATCCGGGCGGCCCTTCATTACAAAAGTTTAACCCCGCCGCCAGCGCACGGTAAGGCTGGAGCCCCCATCTTCAGGTCGTAAGGTGCTCACATCCAGCACCAAAAGGATTTCAAGGCCCTGGAGATCTCTACATGACCGACCGTCACGACCTCTCGAATCTTCCGTCCTACCGGCAGCCGCGCCGGTCGGTTTTCTCGGCCCGCAAGGTCGCGCTGATGGCCTCGGTCGTCGCCGGCCTCGGCGCCGCCGTCTACGGCTTCAGCCCGTCGATGTCGCCGGCCGACCTGTTCTCGAGTCCGGCGCATGCGCAGGTCAACAACGAGGTTCGCAAGGTCGAACGCCCGATCGGTTTCGCTGACATCGTCGAGCGCGTGAAGCCCTCGGTGATCTCGGTGAAGGTCAACATCAAGGAAAAGACGGCCAGCAACGACAATGGCGACGACGAGTCCTCGCCGTTCCAGCCGGGTTCGCCGATGGAGCGCTTCTTCCGCCGCTTCGGCGGTCCGGATGGTTTTCCGGGCCTGAAGGGTGGTCGTGGCCGCGTCGTGCAGGGCCAGGGCTCCGGCTTCTTCATCTCGGCTGACGGCTTCGCGGTGACCAACAACCACGTGGTCGACGGCGCCGACAAGGTCGAGGTCACGACCGACGACGGCAAGACCTACAGCGCCAAGGTGATCGGCACCGACCAGCGCACCGACCTCGCCTTGATCAAGGTCGAGGGCGGCTCCAACTTCCCGTTTGCCAAGCTCGCCGACAGCAAGCCGCGGATCGGCGACTGGGTGCTGGCGGTCGGCAATCCCTTCGGCCTCGGCGGCACCGTGACCGCAGGCATCGTCTCGGCGAGCGGTCGCGACATCGGCAACGGTCCCTATGACGATTTCATCCAGATCGACGCGCCCGTGAACAAGGGCAATTCCGGCGGCCCGGCCTTCAACACCGACGGTGAGGTGATGGGCGTCAACACCGCGATCTACTCGCCCTCCGGCGGCAGCGTCGGTATCGCGTTCTCGATCCCGGCCAACACCGTGAAGAGCGTTGTGGCGCAGCTCAAGGACAAGGGCTCGGTCAGCCGCGGCTGGATCGGCGTGCAGATTCAGCCGGTGACGTCCGATATCGCCGACAGCCTGGGCATGAAGAAGGCCGAAGGCGCACTGGTGGCGGAGCCGCAGGCGAACGGTCCGGCTGCGAAGGCCGGTATCGAGTCCGGCGACGTGATCACTTCGGTCAACGGTGAGCCCGTCAAGGACGCCCGCGAGCTTGCCCGTACCATCGGCGGCATGGCGCCCGGCGCGACCGTGAAGCTCAACGTGCTCCACAAGGGCCAGGACAAGGTCGTGAACCTCACCCTCGGCCAGTTGCCGAACACGGTCGAGGCCAAGGCCGACACCGACAATGACAGCGGCAAGGGTGCGAACCGCGGCACCGACGTGCCCAAGCTCGGTATGACCGTTGCGCCCGCCAACTCCGTGGCCGGCGCCGGCAAGGAAGGCGTCGTGGTCACCGAAGTCGATCCGAAGAGCGCCGCGGCCGAACGCGGCTTCAAGGAAGGCGATGTGATTCTCGAGGTCGGCGGCAAGAGCGTGAGCACGGCCGGCGACGTCCGCGAAGCCATCAATGCGGCGCGGACCGACAACAAGAACAGCGTCCTGATGCGCGTGAAGAGCGGCGGCCAGTCGCGCTTCGTCGCCGTGCCCATCGCCAAGGGCTAAGGCCTTCAGGAGGCTTACGAGATGAGGGGTGTCGCCGGCATTAGTCGCCCCCGCCGCCGACGCCCTTCGGGGAAGCAGCGCAACGCTCGCTTCCCCCGCCTACCTTCCGGTGGAATTACGCCCCCCTCCGTCGGAAGGTCTAGGGCGGTGAGGTCCCCCCCAGCTTCACCGCCCGCCTTTTTGCCGACCCAAGTCTCTTTCGCTTGGCTTGCATGCGATTGCCGCTCGCGCCATGTTCAGAGAAGGTTGACCCCCTTGACCGCCGCCGAACGCACGATGCGCCTCCTCATCATCGAAGACGACCGCGAATCCGCCGATTACCTCGTGAAGGCGTTTCGCGAAGTGGGACACATTGCCGATCACGCCGCCGACGGCGAGGAAGGCCTCGCCATGGCCGAGAACGGCGATTACGACGTGCTGGTGGTTGACCGCATGCTGCCCAAGCGCGACGGCCTGTCGCTGATCGGCGCGCTCCGGGACAAGGACAACGCCACGCCGGTGCTGATTCTCTCCGCGCTCGGGCAGGTCGACGACCGCATCAAGGGCCTGCGCGCCGGCGGCGACGATTATCTGCCGAAGCCCTATTCCTTCGCCGAGCTGCTTGCCCGGGTCGAGGTGCTGTCGCGCCGGCGCGGCGGTCCGGCCGAGGACACGCTCTACCGCGTCGGCGATCTCGAGCTCGACCGGCTCTCCCATCGCGTCGCCCGCGGCAAGGACGAGCTGACGCTCCAGCCGCGCGAATTCCGCCTGCTTGAATACCTGATGAAGCATGCCGGCCAGGTGGTGACGCGCACCATGCTGCTGGAGAACGTCTGGGACTATCATTTCGATCCGCAGACCAACGTGATCGACGTGCACATTTCGCGGCTCCGCTCCAAGATCGACAAAGGTTTTGAGCGGCCGCTGCTGCACACGATCCGCGGCGCCGGGTACATGATCCGTGACGGCATTCGGTAAACTCGTCCGCACCACGGCATTCCGGCTGACGCTGGTCTACCTGTTCCTGTTTGCGATTTTCGCGGCCTCGCTGCTCGGCTATTTCGCCTGGAATACGCGCCGGCTGATCACCGAAGAGATCACGCAGACGGTGAACGCCGAGACCTCGGAGATCAACGAGATCTATGGCCGCCGCGGCCTGTTCGGCCTCGTGCGCGCGATCGAGTATCGGGCCCTGCGGCCGGGCGCCAATCTCTACCTCGTGACCGCGCCGAACGGGCAGGCGATCGCCGGCAATGTCGGCTCGTTGGCGCCCGGCGTGATGGCGACGGCAGGATGGTCGGAGACGGCCTATCGGCGGATCGAGGATGCGGACGAACGCGATCACCGTGCACTGGTGCGCGTCACCGAGCTCGAAAACGGCTTCCGGCTCCTGATCGGTCGCGACCTCGACGAGCGGCGGCGCCTGTTCGGCATCGTTGCCAAGGCCGCGCAATGGTCGATCCTGATCGTGGTCGTGCTGGGTCTGGGCGGCGGCATCTTCGTGGCGCGCCGTGTGCTCACGCGCATCGATGCGATGACCGGCACCGCTCATCGCATCATGACCGGCGACCTCAGCGAGCGCCTGCCCGTGGGGCGCAGCGGCGACGAACTCGACCGACTCGCCGAGAATCTCAACGCCATGCTGGAGCGGATCGAGGCGCTGATGGTCGGGCTGAAGGAAGTCTCCGACAACATCGCCCACGATCTCAAGACGCCGCTGACGCGCTTGCGCAACCGCGCCGAGGAGGCCTTGGCGAAATCGGGCGGCGAGGCCGATTACCGCGCCGCGCTGGAGCGGACCATCGAGGAGTCCGACGGGCTGATCCGCACCTTCAACGCGCTGCTGATGATCGCGCGCGCCGAGTCCGGACAGGCGCGCGGCAATATGGATGATTTCGACGCCGCCGATGTCGCCAATGGCATTCACGAGCTTTACGAGCCGCTCGCCGAGGACGACGGCATGAGCCTGAAGGTCAAGGCCGAGCCGACGCCGGTTCACGCCAACCGCGAATTGATCAGCCAGGCGCTCGCCAACCTTGTCGAGAATGCGATCAAATACGGCAAGCCGGTCGCGCAGACGGGCGGAACCGTGGTCAGCATGGACGCCCGGCAGATCATGATCGAGGCGAGGCGCGAGGGTGATCAGGTGTTGCTCAGCGTCACGGATCGGGGCCCCGGCATCCCCGAAGCCGACCGCAAGCATGCCATCGAGCGATTCGTGCGGCTGGAGGCCAGCCGCACGCTGCCGGGCTCCGGCCTCGGCCTCAGCCTGGCCGCGGCAGTTGCAACGTTGCATGGTGGCGAATTGCGGCTGGGTGACGCCCATCCCGGCCTCGTGGCCACGCTGGTGCTCCCGGTGCGCGCCGGTGCCGGCGACAGGGTTGCCCCTCCAATGCAGGATGTGCCACAGAAGGTGGCATGAACCACTCCGCGCCGGGAAACGCGGACAAGCATGGTGAGAGACTGGCCGCGCGCTTTGCGGAGGCTCCCCATATTGCCGCTTCCGCAACCGAGGAACGACGTTTTGAGAACTGGCTGGCCGAGCTCGAGCCGGCACAATCGGCGCGTATCGAGGCCCTGCTGACCCATCCCTTCGCGCGGGATATCCTGACCGGCATCGCGGAATTCTCGCCCTATCTGTTCGATCTGGTGCGCGCCGATGCGCTGCGCCTGATCCGGCTGCTCGAATGCGATCCGGATGCGCATCTGCCGGCGCTGATCGCGGAGGCGCGGGGCGCGGTGCTCGCGGCGGCTGACGAGGCCGAAGTGATGCGGCTGCTCCGCCGCATGAAGGCGGAGGCGGCGCTCCTGACCGCGCTGTGTGACATCGGCGGGGTCTGGCCGGTGATGCGGGTGACGGCGGCGCTGACCGACGTCGCGGTTTCCTCGGTGCAGGCGGCGCTCCAGTACCTGCTGCGGCAGGAAGCCGCACGTGGAAAGCTGTCGCCGCCCAACCCCGAGGCGCCCGAGGAGGGCTGCGGCCTGATCGTGCTCGCCATGGGCAAGATGGGCGCGGGCGAGCTGAACTATTCCAGCGATATCGATCTCATCGTGTTCTTCGATCCCGAGGCCACGACACTGGCGCCGGATATCGAGCCGCAGCCGTTCTTCGTCCGCGTGACGCAGGGGATGGCACGCATCCTCCAGCAGCGTACCTATGACGGCTACGTCTTCCGTGTCGATCTGCGGCTGCGCCCCGATCCGTCCTCGACGCAGGTGGCGATCTCCCGGGACGCCGCGCTGAACTACTACGAGCGGGAGGGGCGCACCTGGGAGCGCGCGGCGATGATCAAGGCGCGCGCCTGCGCCGGCGATCCCAGGGCGGGCGAGGCGCTGCTCGCCGAAATCGCACCCTTCGTCTGGCGCAAGCATCTCGACTTCGCCGCGCTCGCCGACGTCCACGACATGAAGCGGCAGATGCAGACCTATCGCGGCCAGAGCGAGATCGCGGTCGAGGGCCACAACGTCAAGGTCGGTCGCGGCGGCATCCGCGAGATCGAGTTCTTCGCGCAGACGCAGCAGTTGATCGCCGGCGGTCGTCATCCGGAGCTGCGGGTGAGGCCGACGCTGGCCGCGCTCGACATCCTAGCGTCCAGCAACTGGATCACCTCTGCGGCGCGCGACGAACTGACGACGGCCTACGAATTCCTGCGCCGGGTCGAGCACCGCATCCAGATGATCGCGGACGAGCAGACCCATGCGCTGCCCGAGGAGAAGGAGGCGGTTGAGCGCTTTGCTTTGTTCTTCGGCTATGCAAACCGTGAGGCCTTTGCTCGTGATCTGCTGCGGCAGCTCGAGATCGTCCAAGGGCACTACGGAAAACTGTTCGAGGGCGACGATCCGACCGGGACGGCGAAACTGCCGGCGCTTGACTACAGCGCGGGTCCCGACGATCCGCGCCTGCTGCAATATCTGACGACGCTCGGCTTCAAGAAGCCGGCCGCGGTCGCGCAGACGGTCCGCGACTGGATCACCGGTGAGTATCGTGTGTTCCGCAACGACCAGACGCGAAGTGCTTTCGTCGAATTCGTGCCGGCCCTGATCGACGGTCTTGCGCGTGCCGAGGAGCCGGACCGCGCCGTCGTTGCGTTCGATCAATTCCTCCAGGCGTTGCAACGCGGCGGCCGGCTGATCACGCTGCTTGGCCAGAACCGCGATCTCGTCGCGCTCGTGGCGCTGGTGCTGGGCGCGGCGCCGCGGCTCGGCGAGATGCTGGCCCGGAAGCCGCAGCTCATGGACGGCCTGATCGATCCGCGCTTCTTCGGCGCGATGCCGGACAGGCACGAATTGTCGGCGCGGCTCGCGGCCACCGTGCAGGATGCCGGCTCCTATGAAGAGTTCCTCGATCGCCTGCGCCTGTTCGGGCAGGAGAGCCTGTTCCTGATCGGCACGCGAATCCTGTCCGGCACGGTCTCGGCGCAGCAGGCGAGCACGGCTTTTGCGGACGTCGCTGAAGGCATCGTCCATACCGTGCATGGCCTCGTCGCCGATCGCTTCGCCGCCCAGCACGGCCGGATCAAGGGGCAGGAGACCGCGATCATCGCGATGGGCCGCCTCGGCAGTCGCGAGATGACCGCGTCATCCGACCTCGACCTGATCCTGCTCTACGATTTCGACAGCGAAAATCCGGACTCGGATGGGCCGAAGTCGCTGCAGGGGGCACATTACTTCGCGCGCTTCACCCAGCGCCTGATCAGTGCCTTCACCACGCGCACTAATTACGGCGTGCTCTACGAGATCGACATGCGGCTGCGCCCGTCGGGGCGCGCCGGCCCCGTGGCCTCGAGCCTTGCCTCCTTCGCGGACTACCAGGCCAACGAGGCCTGGACCTGGGAGCATATGGCCCTGACGCGTGCCCGCGTGGTGTCGGCATCTCCTGAATTCCGCGAGCGGATCGAGGGCATCATCCGCGAGGTGCTGACCCGCCGCCGCGACCAGGGCATCATCGCCAACGATGTTGCCGACATGCGGCGGGCGATCGCGCAGGAGAAGGGCGAGAGCGACCATTGGGATCTCAAATACGCCGCCGGCGGCATGGTCGACATCGACTTCATCGCGCAATATCTCCAGCTCGTGCACGCCCATGACAAGCCGGAGATTCTCGACATCAGTACGATGCAGGTGCTGGACAATGCCGCCAAGCTCGGCGTGCTCCCGCATTCGGAGGCCGAGATCCTCCGTGCCGCAGCGCGGCTCTATCACGATCTGACGCAGATCCTGCGGCTCTGCGTCAGCGACCGCTTCAAGCCGGAAACCGCCGGCACTGATCTCCAGCGCGTGATGGCACGCGCCGGCGATGCGCCGGATTTCTCGTCGCTGGAGGCGCGCGTGAAGGAGACGCAGACCGAGGTGCGTCGGGTGTTCAGCGCGCTTCTGGAAGGGACGTAACCTGCTTCAGCGTGGTGAGGGCTTCGAGCACGTTCGGCTCCAGGCCCGCGCCGCCCGCGTCGAGATGGGCGAAGATCGCGCGCTTCATGCGGGGATCCCAGAATTTCTTGATGTGCTCGGCAATCCCCGGCACGGCCTTGTCGTGCCCCTGGCTTCGGAAGAACGTGCCGATCTGGTTGGCCATGTAGATCAGGCGGTCAGGCGACATCGGCAACCTCCTCGGCATGGCGGCGGACAACCCGGCTGCCATGCGAAAACACTTCGAACCCGTCCTGGCGGGCAATGGCGATCAGCGTGATTCCGGCGGCTTCCGCCGTGCGGACCGCAAGCGCGGTGGGCGCGGAGACCGCGACCATCACCGGTGCGCCGATCGCTGCGGTCTTCTGAACCATCTCCACCGAGACGCGGCTCGTCAGCAGCACCATGCCGGCGCCCGCATCCGACCGGCTGCGCGCCAGGGCTCCGGCGACCTTGTCGAGCGCATTGTGGCGGCCGACATCCTCGCGCAGCGCGACGATGCCACCCCAGGCAGGGGACCAGAACGCGGCGGCGTGAACGGCGCGGGTTTGCCGGTTGATCGATTGCAGCGGCGCGATGGCCTGCATCGCCGTCATGATCTGCGCGGGCGTGAAGGTCTGCCCTCGCGGCACGATGGCTGCGGGCCGCACGGCTTCGGCAATGGACTCGATGCCGCAGATGCCGCAGCCGGTTGGCCCAGCAATGTGGCGACGGCGCTCGCTGATGCGCGCGGCCTGTTCCGGCGCAAGCCACATGCGCAACTCGATGCCGTCGTCGAGGCGGACTACGTCGAGCGACCGGATGTCGTCGGCCGATCTGACGATGCCTTCGCTCAGGCTGAAGCCAACGGCGAAGTCCTCCAGGTTCTGCGGCGTTCCCATCATGACGGCGTAGGTGCCGCCATTATAGGTCAGCGCCAGCGGCGTCTCCTCCGGGGTCAGCCGCATCCCTTCGGACGCGACACCGTCGCGCCAGATCTCGCGGTCGATGGTTTGGACCGGCACGTGCATGCCGCTACTCCGCAGCCTCGGCCGGCGCGATGCGGCGGGATTGCCGCGCCTGCGCGTCATAGGCCTTCTGCCAGTCCGACGGGCCGTTCGAGGGCGAGACCTGCACTGCCGTGACCTTGTATTCCGGACAGTTGGTTGCCCAGTCCGAATAGTCTGTCGTGATGACGTTGGCCTGCGTGTCCGGGTGGTGGAAGGTGGTGTAGACGACGCCGGGCGCGACGCGGTCGGTGATCTCCGCGCGGAGCGTGGTCTCGCCGGCGCGGCTCTTCAGCCGCACCCAGTCGCCGTCGCGCACGCCGCGCTGCTCGGCATCGTGCGGATGGATCTCCAGCCGGTCCTCGGCATGCCAGACCACGTTCTCGGTGCGCCGGGTCTGCGCGCCGACATTGTACTGGCTGAGGATGCGGCCCGTGGTCAGCAGCAGCGGATAGCGCGGGCCGGTTCGCTCGTCGGTCGCGATATATTCAGTGACGACGAATTTGCCCTTGCCGCGGACGAAGCCGTCAATGTGCATCACGGGCGTACCCTCGGGCGCCTTCTCGTTGCAGGGCCACTGCACCGAGCCGACCTCTTCGAGCTTGGCGTAGGAGACGCCGGCGAAGGTCGGCGTCAGCGCCGCGATCTCGTCCATGATCTCGGAGGGATGATTGTATTTCATCTCGAAGCCCATGGCCTTGGCGAGCGCGATCGTGACCTCCCAGTCGGCCATGCCGTTCTTCGGCGTCATCACCTTGCGCACGCGCTGGATACGGCGCTCGGCGTTGGTGAAGGTGCCGTCCTTCTCGAGGAAGCTCGAGCCGGGCAGGAAGACGTGGGCGTAGTTCGCGGTTTCGTTGAGGAAGAGGTCGTGGACGATGACGCATTCCATCGCCGACAGCGCCGCCACGACGTGAGAGGTGTTCGGATCGGACTGGAGGATGTCCTCGCCCTGCAAGTAGATGCCCATGAACGTGCCTTCGACCGCGGCATCGAACATGTTGGGAATGCGCAGACCCGGTTCCGGGTTGAGCTTGACGTCCCACATCGCCTCGAACTGCTCGCG
This sequence comes from Bradyrhizobium sp. NAS80.1, assembly GCF_001908205.1. Classification (GTDB taxonomy): domain Bacteria; phylum Pseudomonadota; class Alphaproteobacteria; order Rhizobiales; family Xanthobacteraceae; genus Bradyrhizobium. The sequence continues at coordinate 57,390 of NZ_LGHL01000106.1, read as the reverse complement.
CACGGCATCGCCCGCGATGTGGCGGTAGCCGGGGAGCTCGTGCGGGAAGGAGCCCATGTCGCAGGAGCCCTGCACGTTGTTTTGGCCGCGCAGCGGGTTCACGCCGACACCGGGACGGCCGATATTGCCGGTCGCCATCGCGAGGTTGGCGATCGCGATCACGGTCGTTGAGCCCTGGCTGTGCTCGGTGACGCCGAGCCCATAATAGATCGCGCCGTTGCCGCCGGTGGCGTAGGTCCGCGCCGCCTCGCGCAGCGCCTTGGGATCGACGCCGGTGAGGATTGCGGTGGCCTCCGGGCTGTTGTTCGGCTGGGCGACGAAGGCCGCCCATTCCTCGAACTCGCTCCAGTCGCAGCGCTCGCGGACGAAGGCTTCATTGACGAGGCCTTCGGTGACGATGACATGCGCCAGTGCCGTCATGACAGCGACGTTGGTGCCGGGCATCAGGGGCAGGTGCAGCGCCTTCACATGGGGTGATTCCACCATCTCGGTGCGGCGCGGATCGATCACGATCAGCTTTGCGCCCTGGCGCAGCCGCTTCTTCAGCCGCGAGGCGAACACCGGGTGCGCCGAGGCCGGGTTGGCGCCGATGATTACGACGACATCGGTCTCCTCGACCGAGTCGAAATCCTGCGTGCCGGCAGAGGTGCCGAAGGTGGTCGCGAGGCCATAGCCGGTCGGCGAGTGGCAGACGCGGGCGCAGGTGTCGACATTGTTGTTGCCGAAGCCGGCGCGGATCAGCTTCTGCACCAGATAGGTTTCCTCGTTGGTGCAGCGGGACGAGGTGATGCCGCCGATGGCGTCGCGGCCGTACTTTTTCTGGATGCCGCGCATCTTGGCGGCGGCGAACGAGAACGCCTCATCCCAGGACACCTCGCGCCAGGGATCTTCGATCCGCTCGCGGATCATCGGCTTGAGGATACGTTCCTTGTGGTTGGTGTAGCCCCAGGCGAAGCGGCCCTTGACGCAGGAATGGCCGCGATTGGCCTTGCCGTCCTTCCAGGGCACCATGCGCACCACTTCCTCGCCGCGCATCTCGGCCTTGAAAGCGCAACCGACGCCGCAATAGGCGCAGGTGGTGACGACGGAGTGCTCGGGCTGGCCGATCTCGATCACCGACTTTTCCGTCAGCGTCGCGGTGGGGCAGGCCTGCACGCAGGCGCCGCAGGAGACGCATTCGGAGCCGAGGAAGCTCTCGCTCATGCCGGGCGAGACACGGCTGTCGAAGCCGCGGCCCGAGATCGTCAGCGCGAAGGTACCTTGCACTTCCTCGCAGGCGCGGACGCAGCGCGAGCAGACGATGCACTTCGAGGGATCGTAGGTGAAGTAGGGGTTGGACTCGTCCTTCGGCATCCAGGCCGGATCCACATCGCCGTTGGACTTGGCGAAGACGTGATTCTCGCCCCCGTAGCCGTAGCGCACGTCGCGCAGGCCGACGGCGCCGGCCATGTCCTGCAACTCGCAATCGCCGTTGGCGCCGCAGGTGAGGCAGTCAAGTGGATGGTCGGAGATGTAGAGTTCCATCACGCCCTTGCGCAGCTTCTTCAGCCGCTCGGTCTGGGTGTGCACGACGAGGCCGTTCATCACCGGCGTGGTGCAGGAGGCCGGCGTGCCGGCGCGGCCCTCGATCTCGACCAGGCAGAGGCGGCAGGAGCCGAAGGCGTCGATCATGTCGGTGGCGCAGAGCTTTGGGATCTGGTGGCCGGCGTCCATCGCCGCGCGCATGATCGAGGTGCCCTCGGGCACCGAGACCTGCTTGCCGTCGATGGTCAGCGTCACCATCGTTTCCGATCTGGAGCGCGGCGTGCCGAAGTCGATTTCTTCGATCAGAGACATTCTCGTTCTCCTATTCCGCGGCCTGAAGCGTGGTCGGCGCCGAGACGAAGTCTTCCCGGAAATGCTTCAATGCGCTGAGCACCGGGTAGGGCGTGAAGCCGCCGAGTGCGCAGAGTGAGCCGAATTTCATGGTGTTGCAGAGGTCCTCGACAAGCGCGAGGTTTTCGCTCACGCGCTCGCCGTTGATGATCTTCTCGATGGTCTCGACGCCCCGGGTCGAGCCGATGCGGCAGGGCGTGCACTTGCCGCAGGACTCGATCGCGCAGAACTCCATCGCGAAACGCGCCTGCTTGCGCATGTCGACGCTGTCGTCGAACACGACGATGCCGCCATGGCCGATCAGACCGTCGCGCGCGGCAAAGGCCTCGTAGTCGAACGGCGTGTCGAACAGCGCGCGCGGGAAGTAGGCGCCGAGCGGTCCGCCGACCTGCACCGCGCGGACCGGACGTCCCGTCAAAGTGCCGCCGCCGATGTCGTCGACGAGTTCGCCGAGCGTCACGCCGAACGCCGTCTCGAACAGTCCGCCATGGCGGATGTTACCGGCGAGTTGGATCGGCATCGTGCCACGGGAACGGCCCATGCCGAAATCCGCATAGGCCTTGGCGCCTTCGGCGAGAATGAAGGGGATGGCGGCGAACGACAGCACGTTGTTGATGACGGTCGGCTTGCCGAACAGGCCTTGATGCGCCGGCAGCGGCGGCTTCGCTCGCACGATGCCGCGGCGGCCTTCGAGGCTCTCTAGCAACGAGGTTTCCTCGCCGCAGACATAGGCGCCTGCGCCGACGCGCACTTCGAGGTCGAAGCTGTATGTGGAGCCGCCGATCCTGTCGCCGAGATAGCTGCCGCGCTTCGCCGCCACGATCGCGGCATTCATCGCTTGGACGGCATGCGGATACTCGCTGCGGATGTAGATATAGCCCTTGGTCGCGCCGACGGTGATGCCGGCGGTCGTCATACCCTCGATGACGAGGAAGGGATCGCCTTCCATAATCATGCGGTCAGCAAACGTACCGCTGTCCCCTTCGTCGGCATTGCAGACGATGAACTTGCGATCGGCCTTCGTCTGGGCGACCGTTTTCCACTTGATGCCGGTCGGGAAGCCCGCGCCGCCGCGGCCGCGCAGGCCGGATGCCGTCACTTCGTTGAGGATCGCGTCCGAGCCGAGCGACAGCGCGCGCTGCAGGCCCTTGTAGCCGCCATGGGCGCGATAGTCCTCGAGCGAGCGCGGGTCGATCACGCCGCAGCGCGCGAAGGTGAGGCGGGTCTGGCGCTTGAGCCAGGGGATCTCGTCAGTTGTTCCTAATCGCAGCAGATGCGGTGTGTTGCTGGCGAGCGCATCGAGCAGGGAGGGCACATCGGTCTCGGTAACCGGGCCGAAGGCGATCCGGCCCTGCGGCGTTGCAACCTCGACCAGCGGCTCCAGCCAATACATGCCGCGCGAGCCGGTCCTGACGATCTCGACCGTCACGCCACGCTTGGCCGCAGCCTGTTCGAGCGCCAATGCAACCTCGTCGGCGCCGACGGCAACCGCAGCTGCATCGCGTGAAACGAAGAGACGCATGCTCATCGCTGAGCCTCCGCAACCAGTGCATCGAGGCGCTTCTCGTCGAGCCGTCCGATGAGGCGGCCATCGAGCATCGCGGACGGCGCAGTCGCGCACAGCCCGAGGCAGTAGATTGGCTCCAGCGTGACGAGATCATCTGCGGTCGTGTTGCCGAGCGATACGCCAAGCCTTGCCTCCGCGCGCGCAGCCAGCGCATCGCCACCCGCAGCCTGACAGGCCTCGGCTCGGCACAGCTTCAGCACATGGCGGCCGGCGGGCTTGCGCCTGAAATCATGGTAGAATGTGAACACGCCGTGGACTTCGGCGCGCGACAGGTTCAGCGCCTGCGCGACCATGGGAATGGCCGCCTCCGGCACATATCCGAATGCCTCTTGAAGGGCGTGCAGGATGACGAGCGTTGCGCCTTCTTGCTTGGCATGTTCGGCGATGATTTCGGCGCCGCGCGTCTCGTCCCAAGGCTCGTAAATCGGCTCGTAAACGGCTGTCATTTTTCGTTCTCAACCAGAGCGTTCCTTCGCGGCAAACTATTTGGAATCGTTCGAAGATCAATAAAGCTGTCTCATGCTGCGATTGCGGATTCTGATCGATTGGCGAAGGTGATCGGTCGATATGAAATCGCAATCGGCGCCGTAGCCGAGCGATTTTTACGTGTTGGGCAGGGTCTAGCGTGCTAGCTTGTATGCCAAGGCAAAATCCGAGGGGACGACCGGTTGATCGACAAGCTTGAACTGCTGCTGGCGCTGGCGAAGGAGCGACATTTCGGACGCGCAGCGGAGGCTTGCGGCGTGACGCAACCGACGATGTCGACCGGGCTGAAGCAGCTCGAGGAAATTCTCGGCGTGATGCTGGTTCAGCGCGGGTCACGGTTCCAGGGCTTCACTCCCGAAGGCGAGCGGGCGCTCGACTGGGCGCGCCGCATTGTGGGCGATGCCCGCGCGATGCGCCAGGAGATCAACTCTCTGAAGGACAAGCTCTCCGGCGAGATCCGCATTGCCGCGATCCCGACCGTGCTCGGCATGGTCGCCGCGCTGACGACGCCGTTCCGCGCAAGGCATCCCGAGGTGCGCTTCCGCATTCAGTCCACCACCTCCTCCGAGGTGCTGGGACTCCTCGAAAATCTCGAGGTCGATGCGGGGCTGACCTATATCGAGAACGAGCCGATCGGCAAGGTACGCACCATACCGCTCTACAACGAGAGCTACCGCCTGCTGACCGCGCCCGACGGAATGTTCGGCGACCGAGAGACGGTGACATGGAAGGAGGTCGGGCAGGTGCCGCTGTGCCTTCTGACGCCCGACATGCAGAACCGCCGCATCATCGACCGCGCGTTACGCTCGGTCGGCGCGGAGGCGACGCCGACGCTGACCTCGAACTCGCTGCTCGTGCTGTTCACGCATGTGAAGACGGGGCGTTGGGCGAGCGTGATGCCCGCCAAGCTCGCCGAGACGCTCGGCCTTTCCGATACGGTGCGCTCGATCCCGATCACCGATCCTGACGTCAATTACAGCATCGGCATGGTGATCCCGCAGCGCGATCCGATGACGCCACTGATCGCGGCGCTGGTCAATGTCGCGCGGGAAGTGGCGCCGACGCTGCAATTGTAGGGTTCAGGCCGCAGCCGATATCTTGGCCGCCTTGGCCGCATCGCGCGGCAGGGTCACGCGGACGACCGTGCCCACATCGATCTTCGAGCGCAGCCGCATCGAGCCGCCATGGAGCTGTGCGAGCGAGCGCGCGATCGCGAGCCCAAGCCCGGAGCCGTGATAGGTCTTGGTGAGCTGGCTCTCGACCTGCTCGAACGGGCGGCCGAGCCGCGCCAGCGAATGTTGCGCGATACCGATGCCCGTGTCGGCGATCATCAGCACGACGCTGTCGTCGAGCTGCCGGCTGCGGACCACGACACGTCCGCCGTCGGGTGTGAACTTCACCGCGTTGGAGAGCAGGTTGACGATGATCTGCTTGGTGGCGCGGCGGTCGGCTACGACGGAGATTGATTTTGCGATATCGGCGTCGAGCGTCAGGTCCTTGTCCTGAGCCCGGCCGCTGACGACCCGCAAGGATTCGGCCAGCGTCTTCGCCAAATCGAGCTCTTCCATATCGAGCTTCATGCGGCCAGCCTCGATCTTGGACATGTCGAGGATGTCGTTGATGACCTCGAGCAGATAGTGGCCGCTGGTCAGGATGTCCTGGCAGTATTCCTGGTACTTTTCCGAGCCGAGTTCGCCGAACATGCCCGAGCCCATGATCTCGGAGAAGCCGATGATCGCGTTGAGCGGCGTGCGCAGCTCGTGGCTCATATTGGCGAGGAACTTCGACTTGGTCTGGTTGGCTTCCTCGGCGCGGGTCTTCTCGCGCTGATACTTCTCGGCGAGATCGGCGAGCTCGATTGTCTGGCACTCCAGCGCAGCCTGGGAGCGCTTCAGATCGATGACGGTGGCGCGCAGGCGCAGATCGTTGTCGACCAGCTTCTGCTCGTGCTCCTTGATACGGGTGATGTCGGTGCCGACCGAGACGTAGCCGCCGTCCTTGGTGCGGCGCTCGCTGATATGTAGCCAGCTGCCGTCGTCGAGCTGCGCCTCGAAGGTGCGCGCGCCTGGGGCCTGGCTTGCGGTCTCGTTGTGGCGCGTGCGCACCTCCGGCATGCGGCCGACCTCGAGCACCGTCTCGTAGGAGGTGCCGGGGATGACGGCGCTGTCGGGCAGCTTGTGCAGGCGCTGGAAGTGCGAGTTGCAGAGCACGAGGCGGTCGCTCGCGTCCCACAGCACGAACGCTTCCGGAATGGTCTCGATCGCGTCGCGCAGGCGCAAATCGGCTTCGACAGTCTTCTGGGCGAGGCTTTTCTGCTCGGTGATGTCAACCGCGATTCCGATCAGGTGCACGCTGGAATCGGTCGCGCCGCGCGTCTTTTCGCAGCGGACGCGAAGCCAGATCCAGTGGCCGTCGACATGCTGCATGCGGAAGGTCTGGTCGATGTGGTCGATCTTCTCGGAGATGAGCTGGTCGGCGATCTCGAACAGGTCGATGTCGTCGGACTTCACCAGGGCATTGACCTCGCCGAAGGTGAGAAGCTCGTTGCGGCCGTCGAGGCCGAGCATCGAGAACATCGACTGTGACCAGAAGATCCTGCCGCGCGACAGATCCCAGTCCCACAGCCCGCAGCGGCCGCGGTTGAGTGCGGTATCGATCCGGCCGCGCACGGCGTCGTTGATGAGATCACCCTCGCGGGCCCGGGTCGACTGCCAGTGGAAGGCGAAGCCCAGAATCAGGACGACGAAGCCTGTGGTCGCCGACAGCGTCACCGAGAGCGCGGCGTCCGAGCCCCAGATCGGCTCGTTGCGTTCCTGGATCACGGTGACGAAGCCGGGCATCGACTTGACCTGCCGCGAGGTTGCGATCGCGGCGTTGCCGTTCGGCAGCGTCATGTCGGAGATGCTGTTGTCCCGCGGCGGTGCCGCGATCAATTGGGCCGTCGTGATCGCATCGAGCAGGCGGTCATTGCCGGTCGGGTCGCTGTCGATCGGAATGCGGGCGAGGATGCGGCGGTCGATGCCGGCCGAAGTGACGATGACGTGGCGGCCCGTGGCCATGCCCCAGGAAGGAATCAGGTCGGGCAGCAGCGCCGGCAGATGCTCGATGTTCTTCTGCCGCTCCAGCCGCGATGAGGTGAGGTGGTCGATGCGCTCGGCCAGCAGGTCGGCGAGCGCCGAGATGTCGTGCTGGATCACCAGCCGCTTTTGGCGCGTCTGGTCGGTGACCTGGACGAACGCGCCGAGGCAAATCGTGATCAGGAAAGCGATGATGAGAGTCGGCACGGCACGGCGCAGCGCCGGCTCCGCGATCAGGAGCCGATGATAGGCAGGTTTCGCGATCGATTGCGCCAATCCCTTGATCGAATCGGATTGCACGCACGCGTTCGCTGCGTCTGCGCGCGCCATGCCTTCTGCCCCCTGGAAACCCTGCTGCGACTAATTTCGAAAGCAGCCCCACATCGCTTTCGAATCACACCGATTTGAATCCAGTTTTCCCGGGCTGTCGAGAGTCAACGAAACGTTAACGCGAAATAAATCTTATCCAATGGAGAGTTTGCGTCTCGTGCGTCCGCAAATCGACCTGCGCGGTGAGTCCGAAACGCGAACGTGTGGCTCCTCGCGCGTTCTGCGTCACGCGCGCGGCGGCTCAGCGTGACTGATGACGCGCTTCACGCTCGGGTAGGCGCGACGCAGCGCGCGCTCGATCGCGTCGACCTGCTCGTGCACCTTGATCACGCTCATCGATGGCGCAGCGCGGCAATGGAAGTTCACGATCTCGCCGGCATCGGTGTTGCGGACGCGGACATTGTGAATGTCGTGGATCTGGCCGCCGGCGGCATAGCCGGTGAGGGCGGCGGCGATGGCCTGCACCCGTTCCGGCGCGGCATCGACCCCGAACGGCAGTTCCGGTTGCAGGGGCTCGATATGGACGTCGACCTCGACGTCCTCGCCGAATTCCTCCTGGATGTTGCGCTCCAGCGTGTTGGCGACGTCGTGGGCGGCGTGAAGCTGCATGTCGGCGTCGACCTCGAGGTCTATGCCCACGATCAGCTTGGCGCCGAGGTCATGCACCGTGACGTGGTGGATGGCGAGGCCCGAATTGCGGGCGATCACCATGATGCGGTCGCGCACGGTCTCGTTGTTGCGGGCGACGGGGACGGCCGTGAAGCTGAGATCGGCATCGCCGAAGGCCTTGGTTACGGCCGCCTGCGCGTTGCGCTTGATGTCCTCGACGCGGTCGATCGGATAGGTCCGCGGTACATTGGCGATGGTGTCGATGAACGTGGTGGCCCCGACCATGCGCACGCGCAGGCGCTCGACGTCGATCACGCCGGGAACGCTGCGGATCGCGGCCGTGGCCTTTGCCTGCGCGCCTTCCGGGGCGCGGTCGACCAGCGTCTGCACGGTCGAGCCGGCCATGCGCAGTCCGAGCAGGGCGATCATCACGGCCACCGCAGCGGCGGCCGCCGCGTCGCCCCACCAGAAGCCGAGGGCGGCGAGGATCAGGCCCACGATCACGGCGAAGGAGCCCATGACGTCGGAGGCGAAATGGAGCGCATCGGCGGCGAGTGCCTGGCTCCGCGTCTCCCGCGCGGCACGATGCAGGGCGCGGGCGCGCCAGAGATTGACGGCGATGTCGATCACCAGCACGACGAACGGCACGGCCGAGATGGTCGGCGGCGGGGTTCCCTCGCGCAGCCGGCTATAGGCCTCGACCAGGATGCCGCCGGCGAGCACATAGAGCAGGGCGGTGACGCCGAGCGCGGAGATGCTCTCCAGCTTGCCGTGGCCATAGTGGTGCTCGTCGTCCGCCGGCTTGTCGGACACCCGCACCACCGCCCAGGTGATGATGGTCGCGACCAGGTCGATCGAGGAGTGCAGGGCCTCGGAGATCAGTGCGAGCGAGCCAATCGCGATGCCGACCACGAATTTGGCCGCCGCCATGCCGCCGCTGGCGAAGATCGAGATCGCTGCGACCGATGTCTTGCTGTGCTGAGAGGTCATGGCCGGGGATTTAGCAGCCCCCGGCCGAACATCAAGCGGCAGTCCGCACGTGTAGTCGCTAGTGAGTTGCAGGAGCGACGCCGGCCCTCTCACCGTCATGCCCGGGCTTGTCCCGGGGATCAACGTTCTTCGTGCCGCGCCAAAGACGTGGATGGCCGGGACATTTAGATGAAGACGTGCTTCGCGCTTTTGCCCAGCCATGACGAGCGGAGAGAGGCGTGCCGTGTCGCTCTCGCCCCGCTGCCACCCCTCAAACCGTCACGACGATCTTCCCGAGATGCTTGTTTGCCTCCATGTGCTCGAAGGCCTGGTCGATCTCGTCGAACGTGTACACCCTGTCGATCGGCAGCTGCAGCTTGCGCGATTCCACCGCGCCCCAGAGGTCCTTGCGGACTTCGTCGAAGATCTCGCGGACCTCCTCGATGGTGCGGGTGCGGAAGGTGACGCCGATGTAGCTGATGCGGCGGGCTGCATGGAGGTCGAAGTTGAAGTCGGCATGCGTGCCGCCGAGCCGGCCGACATTAACGATGCGGCCCTTGATCTTCGTCGCGGCGAGGTTCTGGTTGGCGACCTTGCCCGAGACCTGGTCGACGATGAGATCGACGCCTTCGCCGCCGGTCGCCTTCAGCACCTCGTCGACCCATTTGGGATCGGAGGAGTCGACCGCGAGGTCCGCGCCGTACTCCTTCAGCCGGCCGCGGCGATAGGAATCGGTCGATGAACCGATCACGAGCTTCGCGCCCTTGAGCTTGGCGATCTGCATCGCCATCAGGCCGACGCCGGAGCTCGCGCCCTGGATCAGCACGGCTTGCCCGGGCTGCAGGCCGCCGACCGTGACGACGGCGTTGTGCATGGTCGCGAGCGCGACGGGCAGGGTGGCGGCTTCCTCGAAATTCATGTTCGAGGGCGCGCGGAAAAGCCGGCCGTGGTCGGCGAGCGTGTATTCGGCGAAGGCCGCGCCGCCCGAGCCCATGATGCGGTCGCCGACCTTCACGCCCCTGGCATCCGGTCCAAGCTCGGCGACCTCGCCGGCCCATTCCATGCCAAGCACGGTGCCGACGCCCCCGGCCGCGCCATGGGCGTGGCCCTTGCGCATGCCGGTGTCAGCGCGATTCAGCCCGCAGGCGTGGACGCGGACCAGCACCTGCGTGCCTTTAGGCTTTGGTTGAGCTACGTCGGAAATCCGAGCTCCGTCAGGGCCATAGACATAAGCCTTCATGAATTACTCTCGCTCCTTGAAGTGATTATTCCGCAGCTTGCGCGTTCGGATGAACGATCATGCGTTCGAGCCGGCTCCTGATGATCGCTTCGGCTTCGCCCACGATGCGGGAGACGAGTTCGGCGCAGCTCGGGATGTCCTGGATCAGGCCCTGCACCTGGCCGGCCGACCAGATGCCTTCGTCGGAATTGCCGGTCGCGTAGACCATCTTGCCGCGGGCGCCCGCGACGAGCTCGCGGATGTCCTCGAACTTGGCGCCTTCCTTCTCCATGGCGACGACCTTGGTCGAGATCTCGTTCTTGGCGACGCGCGAGGTGTTGCGCATGGTGCGGAAGATCAGCTCGGTCTCGCGCTCGTCATTGGCGACGATCTTCTCCTTGATGAGCTGGTGGATAGGGCTTTCCTTGGTCGCCATGAAGCGGGTGCCCATGTTGATGCCGTCGGCCCCGAGCGCCAGCGCCGCCACGAGGCCACGCGCGTCGGCAAAGCCGCCGGAGGCGATCATCGGGATCTTGATCTTGTTGGCGGCGGCCGGGATCAGGATCAGGCCGGGCGTGTCGTCCTCTCCGGGGTGGCCGGCGCATTCAAACCCGTCGATCGAGATGGCGTCGACACCCATGCGCTCGGCCGAGAGCGCGTGGCGGACGCTGGTGCATTTGTGCACGACCTTGACGCCGTGCTTTTTGAACTCGTCGACATGTTCCTGTGGCTTGTTGCCGGCGGTCTCGACCACCGTGATGCCGCTCTCGATGATAGCGGCGCGATATTCGGCATAAGGCGGCGGCTTGATCGCTGGCAGGATGGTGAGGTTGACGCCGAATGGCTTGTCGGTGAGGTCGCGGCAGCGCGCGATCTCCTTGGTCAGGTCCTCCGGCGTCGGCTGGGTCAACGCCGTGATGAAGCCGAGCGCGCCCGCATTGGCAACGGCGGCAACGAGCTCGGCGCGGCCAACCCACTGCATGCCGCCCTGAACGATCGGGTGCTGGACGCCGACGAGTTTCGTGAATCGTGTCTGCAACATATTTGGTTTCCCCCGCCTGCGTGGCGCTCTGTTGTCGGTTGATGGCGGGAGGATGCCGCCCGGGTCGGCAAAAGTCTATTGCGCCGGCGTGCGGTGCGGGCAGGGCGTCATGCGGGGGACGAGGGGATTCCGTCGGGCGGATAATTGGGGTGCGCGATGAGTATGGGACGGCGCCACTCACTCTCGTGTCCCGGACGCGCTGCAACGGGACCCATGCTCCACGAACGCTCTGAAAGATGGGCCCCGGCTCTGCAGCGCACCGTCGAAGGGACGCTGCGCTGCGTCCGGGGCACGGACGACCATCTGTTGATCCATCTCGACCCAACTTTCAAATCGCAGGCACGCCTTCGCCGTCTCGCGGCTTGTTCCGCCCGAGCTTTGCTCCGTCGCATCGCGAGGTAGGGAATTTGTGCGGGGTGTTTTGCCCGACGGGCAAGGTGCCGCCCCGAACTTTGCCGACGTATTGTGCGCCGTTGCTTCAACATCGTCATTGCGAGCCAACGGGGCTGCGCTTCGCGCGGACCCGTTGGCTCGCAATGACGGCGTGGTGTGACTCAGCCTGGCGGGCTACTCCGCCGACAGCCGCACCATCTGGCGGCCGCCGTTCATTTCCTTCAGCCTGTTGACGAAGTTTTCCGGACGCTGCCAGCGGTAGGGGACCTGCAATCCCATGAACTCGGCGATGTCGCCGATGAAGCCGGTGCAGTTGGTGGTCTCGGCGTTCCAGACCGGCGAGCTCGCCTGCAATTTCTTGATATAGGCGAACACGCGTTTGGCGTCGGCCTCGTTCAGATAGACGCGATAGCTGGCGGTCAGGTATTCCGGATCGAGATCGCCGTAGCTCGCGCCGGTCTCAGATGGCACCCAGGTCAGGTGGCCGAGCACGTAGGCCCAGGTGTCGCCGGCGGGCGTCAGGCCTGCGACCTCGACGGCGCGCTCGCTGGTCTTGCCGTACCAGACGAAGGCATGGCCCCAACTCGCGGCCGTCCGGGCGCGGAAGTCGACATAGTAGGGACCTTTCTCCGCGCGAGCGACGGGGCGCCGGGTCGATTGTGGCGCCGGTCGGGATGCGGTGTCGGTCGAGACAAGCGCATTGGCGTCAGCCATGCGCTTGTTCGCTTCGTGGGCCGAGGCCGGCGGCATCGTGCATGCGATTGCGGCCGCAAGGGCGAATCCTGCAAGTGCGCAGGATCCCGATCGATCCGATTTGTTCGTCACGTTATGCCCCCTCGGCTTGTCGGCCGTTCACGCTAATGCAGCGATTGCGGTGCTGCGCGTCAGTAGCGTGAGACGACCGGGCCGGGCGCCTTGCCGATCGGGGCCTTTCCAACCGGGCTCTTGCCGATCGGCATCTTGCCGATCGGAGCCTGTTGCTGGACGTAGACGGGCTGCCGGTGCGGCAAGTCCGCGGCGTTCGCAGCCGTTACCAGCGCAAGCGTAGCACCAAAGACAATTGCAATCTTCTTCACAGTCATACCCCTGAAGGTTTGGTCCGAGCACAGCGATGCCGTGCCCCCCAGACACGCCTCACAGATGGGCGTCGGAATGCGTCCACAGTGCGGCGAGCGCGGGACAAGTTGGCGGCATATCGCTGAGATTCGATGTGTCAAAACGTTTCGTCGCTGCGCCGCACGCTCGTCAGCGATCGGCACTGAGCCGAAAATGCATCTCGATCTTCGTGGGCGATGGTTCGCTCGCAACGCGCCAGGGCGAATAGCCGGGCGTCGGATCCGGATCGGAGGGAAGATCGACCGGCCAGCTTTGCGTTGGAATGCCTGGGAGCGTCAGGCTGACCGCGCGGTGACGCGTTTTGTACATCAACGAGGCGGAGGCAATGATCGCCGGACGGTCGCCGTCATGGGCGCGCCAATTCGCGGGCAACAGGGCGGTCGCATATCCCTGCGCTTCCTCCACTTCGATCCGCACGTCCTCTTCCTTGTCCGGCAGGGTGGTGCCGGCGGGAAGGCGGAATTGGAGCTCGAGCGTCATGAAGCCGTGGCTGAGATTGGGTGAACGGATGAGTTCGTGCCAGGCCCACCAGGAGAGGCTTGCCGCGACGCAGAGGACGGTGACAGCAAAGGGATAGGAGAGCCGTGCCGCGTGGCGAGGCGGAGCATCGGCACTTTCCGCGGCGGATGGCAGCGCTGCCCCTCGGACCAGGCCGAAGCGCATGAACAGCCAGATCCCCGCGATCAGGCCGGCGACGCCGCCGAACGGGCTGATGTTGAAGACCGCGCCCATGGCGATGCCGCCGTCGCGGTCTGGCCCCGCCAGCACCATCACCAATGCGGCGAGCGCCGACCAGCCCGCGAGCATGCCGAGCAGCGCAGACAGGAAACCGAGGATAAGGCGCATGTGCGGGATTGGTCGCACGGATATGGATCGCGGTTCGAGACCGATGCGTGTTTCAGCTGTAGCCCGCATGAGCGAAGCGACATGCGGGGGTATTTGCGGATCATGCTTCCCCGGATGTCGCTTCGCTCATCCGGGCTACGACCCCAATAGCTCTCACCCGATCCGGTTCAGGCTGTTCCGGATCGTCGAGAAGATGCCGCCGATGTCCTTGCGGAGCGCATCGAGCGCATTGAAATTGTCGAAGATGCGGGCGAGCCGGTCCTCGACCTCGCGCTTGCTGTTCGTCAGTGCGTCGACACGTGAGGCGAGGGTGACGTCGCCGTTCGCCTCGATCTCGCCGACCGTCCTGGCGAGGAGGTCGCGGGTGCCGCTGACGTCGGCGATCAGCGCCTCGATGCCGAACACCGGGGCTTTCAGCGGGACGAGGTCGGCCTGCGACTTCGACAGCTCCGCCTTGAAGGCGTTCAGCGTCGCCAGCGTCTCCTGCAGCGCGCCGAGGCGCTGGCGTGACTGGATGACGAAGTCGTTCAGCGCGTTTTGGCGATCGACGAGGCTCTTGCCGCCGGAATCGGTCTCGACCTCCGCAATCGAGCGTTCGAGCTGGACCTGGCGTTGGCCGAGCTCCTCGAAATCGAGCCGGATCGCCTTGAGGATGTTGAAGCTGTCGTCGATGCGGGCAAGGCGCTGCTCGATTTCGATCTTGTTCTTCGACAGCGTCTCGACGCGGGTGCCGAGCGGCGCTTCGCCGCCGGTCTCGAGCTCGTCGATGGTCTTGGCGAGGCGGTCATGGCTGAGGCTGAGCTCGCCGATCAGGGCGTTGATGCCGGCGTCCGACGAGCGCAGCGGCGCCAGCTCGGCGTAGGATTTTGCCAGATCGTCCTTGTACTGGTTCAGGGTCGCGAACGTGTCCTGGACCGCGTTCACCCGCGTCAGCAGCGTCGAGACGTCGTGCGCGATGTTCTTGAGCTTGTCGGCGAGGTTGTTCTTGCGGTCGTCGGTCTCGAGGTCGTGCAGGGACCGTTCCAGCTGGTTCTGGCGGTCGCGGATCTCGGTGAAGACAGGCTCGACCGCCCGGCGCTGCTCGGCGACCTTGCCGACCATCTCGCGCAGCCCCTGCTGGCGGCGACGGATATCGGCGAGTTGGTCGTGCATGTCGGTGGCTTCGTTGCGGCCCTGCTGGAGCAAAGCGCGCTGCTCGGTCTCGCCCAGCTTGTCGTGGAGCGCGGAAACAGCTCCCCCCCGGGTCACTCTCGATCAGGTGCTGGACCGTAGCATCGAGGTGGTTTTGCAGGGCGTGGGCTGCGACGACGTCTTCCCGGGTCTTCTTGAGCCGGTCGCGTAGCGCGTCAAGGCGCCGGTCCTGGCGCGAGAGCCGCCAGGCGGTTGCGCCGACCAGCGCCAGCGTCACCGCCAGGATCGCGCCGCCTCCAATGCGCTGCAGCATGGGCAGGCCCGCGAACAGGGCGGGCAGGTGGCTGACGTCATAACCTAACGCCTGCTGGGCGAAGATCGCGATGGCGGCTAGCAGGACAAACCAGGCAACCAGGAAAAACAGCCACATCGTGAGGTTCTCGCGCCGGCCCACGGTACCCCTGAGTTGCTATTGGAGAGTGGAACCGAGATCAATGGGGCGGGCGGGTTGCTGGGTATCTCCGGTGGCGCGATCCACAGCCGGTTGCTTCAGCCGGTCGGTGGAGGGCCTCGCCGAAGCCCGGTTTTCCCGAAATTGGGGGGGCGGCGCCAAGACCCTCAGCCGTCATTCCGGGGCGGCGCGAAAGCGCCGAGCCCGGAATCCATTTATCCGCGTCACTGCCGCTCGATGGATTCTCAGATGCGCAATTGCGCATCGTAGTTCGCGACTTCGTCGCGCCCCGGAATGACGGAGAGAGGAGAATTCGTAGCCCGCATGAGCGCAGCGACATGCGGGATGCCACACGAATCGCTTTCCCGGATATCGCTTCGCTGATCCGGGCTACGGCCTGAGAATCCATCAGGCGGCAGAGACTGTGGATGAATGGATTCCGGGCTCGGCGCTTTGCGCCGCCCCGGAATGACGGAGAGAGGTTACAGCCGAAACTCGTTGGTCAGCTCGCCGATGCCATCGATGGCGACCGTGACGGTATTCACCGGCTCTTCATCACGCCGACACCGACCGAAGTGCCCACCGCAATGAGGTCGCCGGGGAGCAGGGTCATGTCGTGGGAAATCCGGCTGACCAGCTCCTGCGCGCTGAAGATCATGTCAGATATTGGATAGTTTTGTCGCTCGGCGCCGTTGAGGATGGTTCGCACCGCGAGTCTTGCGGGATCAAGGCCGGTTGCGATCACCGGGCCGAACGGGCCGTAATCGTCGATGCCCTTGGCGCGCGCCCATTGCGGAAAGGTGGGGTCGCGGGTCAGGATGTCGTTGGCGGTGATGTCGTTGACGCAGGTGTAGCCGAAGATGAAGCTGTCGGCCTCGGCCGGCGAGACGCGCGCGCAAGTCCTGCCGATGACGATGCCGAGCTCGCCCTCATAGGTCGTCTTGCCGTCGTAGTAAGAGGGGCGGCGGATCACCGCGCCGGGCGCTGCGATGGTCGTGGTGGCCTTCAGAAGATAGAGCGGCTCCGGCGGCTCGGGCTGATTCAGATTGGCCGCGAGCGCGTGGAAATTATTCCAGAGCGCGACGATCTTGCTGGGCGCACAGGGCGCGAGCAGCTCGACCTCCGACAGCGCCAGCGTCTTGCCGGTCGCTGCATGGCGGCCGAACATCTCGCCCTCGTGCACGCTGATGCCCGACTGCGTTAGCGTGCCGAAACCGGTCGCACCGCCATGGCGGTAGCGGAGCCATTTGGTGACTTCGCCGGTCATCATGCCACCGCCAGCGCGCGCGGATCGGCCGGCGTCGAGACGCCGTCATACAGACCGGCGATACGGGCACGCTGGGTCACCATCGCCAGCACCGAGTCGAGCGCGGGCGTCGCGATCCCGATGAGGCGGCCCATTTCCTGCACGACCGTGACGAGCGGGTCGATCTCCATCGGGCGGCCGCGCTCGAGATCCTGGAGCATCGATGTCTTGTGCGCGCCGACCTTGCGGGCACCCTCGATGCGGCGCTCGACATCGACGCGAAATTTGACGCCGAAGGTCTCGGCGATGGCTTGCGTCTCCACCATGATCGCGCGCGATAGCGAGCGCGTCGCCGGATCGGTGCAGATCACGTCGAGGGTTGCATGGGTCAGCGCGCTGATCGGGTTGAAGCAGACGTTGCCCCAGAGCTTGAGCCAGATCTCGTCGCGGATGCGATCGAGCACCGGAGCCTTCAGGCCGGCCGCGACGAAGAGATCGGCGAGGCGCTGCACATCCGACGTAATCTCGCCGGAGGGCTCGCCGAGCGGAAAATTGTTGCCGTAGACGTGGCGGATCACGCCGGGTGCCTCGATCTCGGTGGCGGGATAGACGATGCAGCCGATCGCGCGCTCGGCGCCGATCTCGCGCCATTGCCGTCCGCCGGGGTCGATGCTCTCCAGCGTCGAGTTCTCGTAATCGCCGCCGTGCCTGTAGAAGTACCAATAGGGGATGCCGTTGACGGCGGTGACGATGCGGGTGTGGGGCCCGAGCAGGGGCTGCATCTTCTCGATCACGCCCGTGATCGAATGCGCCTTCAGCGTGATGATGATGAAATCCTGCACGCCGAGTTCGGCGGGATCGTCGGTACAACACGGATAGACGGTGTGCCTCTCATCGCCCGCGAGCAGAGTCAGGCCGCGCTCGCGCATCGCGGCGAGGTGGGCGCCGCGTGCGACCAGGCTGACGTCGGCGCCGGCGCGCGCGAGCTGAACCCCGAGATATCCGCCGATCGCGCCGGCGCCGTAGATGCAGATCTTCATGAAATCCTCGCGGGAAACCGGAATTTGGGACGAAAGATCCGGTCCGGCTCGGAGATGTCCGAGCCGGGGCCGGTCGTCGCAGGGGATGAATGTTGCCGCGTTAAGCGGCTTGCGGCGTGCTGTTGGTCATCTCGTCAACGGCAGCGGCGATGTCGCGCATGCTGATGACGGAGACGAGGCTGTACTCGTCGATGACAGGCAGGTGCCGGATGTGGTGCCGGTTCATCAAATGGCGAACGTGCTCGATCGTGTCGCGGGAGGTGCAGGAGACGAGCTGCTGCACCGAGACGAGCTGCGAGACCTTGATGTTGACCGCGCCCGTGCCGTGCTCGGCGACGGCGCGCACCACGTCGCGCTCGGTGAACATGCCGACCGCAGTGTTTCCTTCCGAGCGGACCACGTCCTTGACCACCAGCGCACTGATGTTGTTGGCGCGCATCAGCTTGGCGGCGATACCCACCGTTTCGTTCATTCGCACCGTGACAACGCGCGGCGTCTTCTTGCGCAGAATGTCTCCGACCAGCATTGCAACCTCCGTGTGAACGATGGAGGAAGTGTGGTATACATAATGCCAATCGTCAAGCGCTGGATTTGGCTGGTCCGAAAAATTTTGCGGCAGGAATGCTGACGTTTGCCGTCGGATAAAAACGAAAGGGGCGCATCGCTGCGCCCCTTTCGATCGCTGCAAAGGCCTATAGGCGCTACGCCGTCTCGGTCTTGGCGGTCGCTGTCGCGGTGTCGGCGCTCTCCGCTTCCTTGCCGTCGATGAAGGAGCGGCGCAGCGGCTTGATCACGAACAGCGCCATCAGCGCGGCGGTCGCGTTCAATGCCACCGCCACCACGAACACGGCCTTCCAGCCATAGGCGGTCGAGATCACGCTGGCGAGCGGAACGAGCAGGGATGCGGTGCCCTTCGCGGTGTAGAGCATGCCGTTGTTAGTGGTCGCGAACTTCGAGCCGAAGGTGTCGCCGCAGGTCGCGGGGAACAGCGAGTAGATTTCGCCGAACACGCCGAAGTAAACCGCGGTCGCGAGCACGAACACGATTGGCACGTGGCCATATGCCGACAGCGTGAGCAGCATCAACGCGGCGGTGCCGAACGCGATGAACATGGTGTGCTCGCGGCCTATCGTGTCGGAGACAAAGCCGAAGAACGGACGTCCGAAGCCGTCGAAGATGCGGTCGAGCGAGATCGCAAAGGTCAGCGCCGCCATCTGGAAGCCGGCGAGGGTGACCGGGGTGTTCGCGATCTTGAAGTCGTGCGCGATCGGGGCGATCTGCGCCGCGGTCATCAGGCCGCCGGAAGCGACCATGACAAAGACGAGATACATCACCCAGAAAATAGGGCTGCGCAGGACCTGCGGCGGAGTGAAGTCGATCTTGGTCTGCGGCAGGTTGAGCCGCTTCTTCTTCGGCGGGATCGAGATCCGCGGCGGCTGGATAAAGAAGGCGAGCACGAACACGATCACGCCCTGGCCGATGCCGAAGGTCAGGAACGCGTGCTGATAGCCGCTCGATGCGATCATACTCGCGATCGGCACCACGGTGAGCGCGGCGCCCGCACCGAAGCCGGCTGCAGTCGCGCCGGCGGCGAGGCCGCGGCGATCAGGAAACCACTTCAGCGCATTGCCGACGCAGGTGCCGTACACCGCGCCCGCGCCCATGCCGCCGACAACTGCTGCCGCATAGAGCACGGGAAGGCTATCGGCGTAGGAGTTGAGCACCCAGGAGAGTGCGATCATCACACCGCCGAACATGATGACGATGCGCGGGCCGTATTTATCGACGAACCACGCCTCGATCGGCACGAGCCAGGTTTCGGTGACGACGAAGATGGTGAAAGCGAGCTGGATCGCCGCGCGGCCCCAATGATATTTGGCGTCAATCGGGTCGACGAACAGCGTCCAGCCATATTGCAGGTTGGCGATCATCGCCATGCAGACGATGCCCATGACGAGCTGGAGCCAACGGAAACCTGTGCGAAGAGGCGCGGCTGTGACGGCGCCTTCCGTGCTGGAAATCATCAACAACCTCCCAAGGCGCCTGTCTGTTGGCAACACCGGATGCCAAGATGACTTAGTGTCGCAAATGTTGTGGCTTATCGTCGCAAGCGCGGCGGGCAGATTGGTATACCATATCCCAGAAAGCAAGCCCTATCTTGGATCCAGTTCGACAAAATGCGCGACCCCTTTCGGATTTCATGAAAGCGGAGAGGTTTTGGACGAAACGAAAACGCCCGGCCGTGAGGCCGGGCGTCGTGCCAGGATCAGCTGTGCTAAAGCGTGTCAGACGGTCGAGTTGGCGACCACCGTCCTGCGCCAGGGCTTGAGCACCACGATCGCAAGCAGCGAAGCCAGGATGTTGGCGCCGGCTGCGATGATGAACACGTTGTCCCAATTGCCCGAGCTCTGCTGCATCAGGTTCGCGACCGGGACGAGCAGCGCGGCGGTACCCTTGGCGGTGTAGAGCAGGCCCGCATTGGTGGTCGCGAATTTCGCGCCGAACGTGTCGGTACAGGTCGAGGGGAACAGCGAGTAGATCTCGCCCCAGGCGAAGAACACGAAGCCCGACAGAAGCACGAACCAGACCGGATCGTGGCCCCAGAGATAGAGCATCCAGATGCCGAAGCCTTCCATGCCGAAGGCGATGAACATCGTGTTCTCGCGGCCGATCATGTCGGAGATCCAGCCGAAGAACGGACGCGTCAGGCCATTGAGCACGCGGTCGATCGTCGCCGCAAACGTCACCGCCGTCATGGTCATGCCAACCAGCGTGACCGGAATGGCATCGACCTTCCAGTCGACCGCGATCGGCTTGAGGTTCGCGGTCACCATCAGGCCGCCGGCGCCGACGATCACGAACATGAAGTACATCAGCCAGAAGATCGGCTGGCGCAACACCTCGGTCGGCTGGTAGTTGCGGCGGCTCTGGGCCAGCGCCGCATTCGCCACCACGCTCGGCACCTGGCCGGGCTTCGGTGCGAACAGGAAGAAGGCGAGGATGCAGATGATGATGCCTTGTCCGAGGCCGAAATAGAGGAAGGTGGTCTGGAAGCCACTATCCTTGATCATGGCCTGGATCGGCGCGACGGTGAGGGCGGAGCCTGCACCGAAGCCCGCGGCCGTGATGCCCGCGGCAAGACCGCGCTTGTCGGGAAACCATTTCAGCGCGTTGCCGACGCAGGTGCCGTAGACGGCGCCGGCGCCGATGCCTGCGATGATCATGCCGAGATAGTAGCCGTTGAGCGTCGTCGCCTGTGCGTTGATGGCCCAGCCGATCGCGCAGAGCAGGCCGCCGACCAGCACGACGATGCGCGGACCGTATTTGTCGACGAACCATCCTTCGATCGGCACGAGCCAGGTCTCGAACAAGACAAAGAGTGTAAAGGCCCACTGGATCGAGGCGCGATCCCAGCCGAATTTCTTCTGGATGTCGGGGACGAAGAACGTCCAGCCGTATTGATAGTTGGCAATCATCACCATGGCCGCTACACCGATCGCCAATTGCGCCCAGCGATACGAGTCGCTGACGCGCGCGGCTGTAGGGGCCGTTGCTTGCACCATGTCCGTCATAGAGCCTCCCGTGGCGCCTCTGATTTTTATTCGAGCGCTGCGCCGGCATTGTTGTATTCAATATGCCAAGGTTCAAGCGCTGGTCCGGTCACCGTGCGCAAATGCCGCAGGGCCCTTTCCGGTTGCGGCTGTGCACTCCGGACAATGCAAATAGAGACAATGCAAATAGAAATGGCCCCGTCGTGCGGGGCCATTCATCAAAAGTAGTATGTGGACGGTTCTGAAACCGGCGCGTCGGCGGCGCGAGAAGCGCCTGCTTGAAGCGCCTGCTTACAGGCCGAAGCGGGGCAGGTCACCGTTGTGATTCGAGATCTCGGCGCTCGCCATCAGGAGACGGTCGATCGCAGCCATCAGGCGGGCGAACAGCGAGGAGGAGGGCGCGAGGGCGACGGAAGCGGTCTTGGACATCGGAATTCCCTTTCTTGGGACGGTCAATATTGCTGTCTCATTTCGGGGAGAAATCTATGTATACCAGATACCAATGTCGACCTGATTGTTTGCATGGCAGCATGCGAGCTATCGCATTGCAACATGATGTCGCGGTAATGGAGCCATCTCGGGCCTAAGGCTGCAAAAAGGGGGCGAAACCGGATGCCAGCCCCCCAAAGAGGCCTCTTCGCGGGGCGGACTGGGCCGCGGCTTAAGGGACCGGCCTTGGCAGGGCAGTTCAAAGCCGGTAGTGGTCTGCCCCCTTTTCCAATCAACTGTCAGAGTGGTTCATGTCGAGCGCCTCGCCCGCCGTCTCGATCGGCATCGATTTTGGGACCAGCAATACGGTCGTCGCGCTTGCGGCGGACGACCGCCGGGTCGAGGCCATCCGCTTCGATCATGGCGGACAACGGCACAGCGTCTACGTGTCGGCCCTGTGCTTGTGGGAGGACCGGCCCGGCGCCGGGGCGCTGGCCGAAGGCGGCCCGTGGGCGATCGAGCAGTTTCTCGAAGGACGCCACATCTACCGCTTCCTCCAGTCGTTCAAGACCTTCGCTGCAAGCAGCAGCTTCAACACCACCCAGGTGTTCCGGCAGCGCTACAAGTTCGAGGATATTTTGGCGGCGTTCCTGCGGACGCTGGCGCGCCATGGTGGCGACAGGTTCGGCTTCGAGACATCGACCATCACGGTCGGCCGCCCCGTGCGCTTCGCCGGCGGCAATCCCGACGAGGCGCTGGCGATGCAGCGCTACCGGGCCGCGTTCGAGCGCCTGGGCGCCGGCCATGCGCGCTATGTCTACGAGCCCGTGGGAGCCGCGTTCTCCTTCGCGCGCCGGCTGGAGCGCGATGCCACCGTCTTGGTTGCGGATTTCGGCGGCGGCACCAGCGATTTCTCCGTGATGCGTTTCTCGCGCGCGGGTGGCCGTTTGCGCGCCGAGCCGCTCGGCCATGCCGGAATCGGGATTGCGGGCGACACGTTCGATTACCGCATCGTCGACCACGTCGTCTCGCCGCGGCTGGGAAAGGGCTCAAGCTTCCGCTCATTCGACAAGGTGCTGCCGATCCCCAACAGCCACTACACCAACCTCGCGCGCTGGCATCAACTCGCGATGATGAAGAGCAACGGCGATCTGCGCGAGCTCAGGGAGCTTTCGCGCACCGCGCTGAAGCCGGCTCTGCTTGAGGATTTCATCACCATCGTCGATCTCGACCTCGGCTTTTCACTGTACCGCGCGGTGTCCGACGCCAAGGTCGCGCTGTCGGCGCAGGACCAGGTGGACTTCCGCTTCAGGGGCGGCGGCGTCGACATTGGCTCGACCATCACACGGAAAAACTTCGAAGCCTGGATTGCTGACGATATCGCCCGGTTAGGCGCCACCGTCGACAAGGTGCTGGGCGAGGCCGGCATCACCGCCCGCGAGGTGGAGAAGGTGTTTCTGACTGGCGGGACCTCGTTCGTGCCCGCTGTCCGAAAGCTGTTCGCCGAGCGGTTCGGCAACGAGCGGCTGATGTCGGGGGACCAGTTCGAGTCGATCGCCTACGGCCTTGCGCTGATCGGACATAGTCCCGACCCGGACCGCTGGACCGCAAGCGGTGGGCTCGAGTCGCAGGTGGGCGCGTAGCAATCGTTCACGACTGGCCGCAAGTTCCAGGCGCTCTATGCAGCGCCAATCGAGAGCGGACGTTGAAGATGACGTGTCATCAGCGCGGCTGCCTCCGCGAACCGGCCGGACTCCAGAACGTCCAACAGCCGCAAATGCTCCGCAATGTGGCGGCGCATGCCGCTCCGATCGGCGAAGCTGCGATAAGCGAACAATCGCCGGATTGAATTTACGCGCCGAAGCGATTCCACGAAAAATGGATTGCCGGCGCCGCGGGCGATCTCCTCATGAAACTCGCAGCCGAATTGATAGACTTCACCGACTGTCATTTTCTCGAGCTCGCCGGCAAGAATCCATTCCTGGCGCTGGCGCAGACGATCGATAACCTCCGATCCTAGTTGGTAGCCCGGCTGCATGATCGCGGCCGGTTCAATCACGGCCCGGAAAGCTGCGACCTGGGCTTGCGCTTCGGGGCTCAAGACTGTCTCGGTGAAACGCCAGCCATAGCCGGGCAGGCGTGCGATCCAGCCTTCGACCGCGATGCGATCGAGCAGACGCTGCAGTTCGGTGCGGCTGAGCGTGTAGCGGCGCATCAGTTCGGCTTCGGTGACGTCGGTGGGCAGCCGCCTTGCGAGCAGATCCGCCGCGACGGCGGCGTAGGATTTTTCCGCACGGTTCCCCGCCGCGATCGCGGATCGCGCAGCGCCGGTGCCGGGGCTTCTGGTCAACACGAAGCCGCGGTTCGGTTCTCCGCGCGCAAATCCAGCAGCCTCAAGCGCCTTCAGGCCCAGCCGGATAGGGGCGCGCGAGACGTCGAGCGCGTCGGCGAGCTTCTGCTCGATGAGCCTGTCGCCCGCCTTCATGCCGTCTCGCCGGGCCAAAGCCAGGATGAGGCCCGCCAGATGTTCTCCTCGATCCGAACCATTGCTGGCTGGACGTTGTCGTGAGGATTGAGAAGCGGACATGGCGGCAAGCTCGAAATTTTCTGGCTTGACAGACCGTATCGCGAATTGTTCTTTTGTACAACAATATACAATAATGGGAGGGATGCCGGATGGCCCGGGCGCCCGATGTTCTTATCTGCGAGGTCGCTGCGCGCGACGGTTTGCAAAATCTGGACACCTTCGTTCCGACAGAAGCGAAGTGCGAGCTCATCGACGCGATTGCCGCCGCCGGCATCAGTGAGATCGATGCCGGCTCCTTCGTACCGCCGAAGGTGGTGCCGCAATTCGCCGACGTCGACGCCGTGATGGCGCATGCGCTCCAGCACAAGAGCGCGACAATCGGTGCTCTGGTGCCCAATTTCAAAGGCGCGGAGCGGGCGATCGCCGCGGGTGTCGGCGCCATCTATTTCGTGATCTCGGCCAGCGAGAGCCACAACCTCGCCAATGTGCGTCGCACCAGCGAGGAGCAGCTTGATGGCTTTCGCGCCGTGCGCAGGGCGCTGGATGCGCTTCCAATCGCGGGGCGTCCGCGCCTGATGGGGGCAATCGCGACGGCGTTCGGCTGCTCCATCGAGGGCCAAATCAAGGAGGCCGCGGTCGGCCGGCTGGCGCGCGGCTTTGCCGAAGCGGGGGGCCGACGAAATCGGCCTCGCCGACACCGTCGGCTATGGAACGCCTAGCCTGATCAAGGACATCGTTCGCGTCGCGCGAGACGAGATCGGCTCACAGATGCCGCTCAGGCTGCACCTCCACGATACGCTTGGCATGGGTCTCGCCAACGCCGTCGCGGGCCTCGATGTCGGAATTCGCCGCTTCGATGCTGCCGTATCAGGCCTCGGCGGATGTCCCTTTGCGCCGGGCGCACGCGGCAATGTCGTGACCGAGGACCTCCTCTTCATGCTCGAGCGAATGGGGCTTTCCACCGGGATCGATCTCGACCGCTTGATGCAGACCCGCGAAATCCTCGCGCGCCATATCGCGCCCAAGCACCTGACCGGACACCTGCACGAGGCGGGAATCCCGAAGGCGTTGCGGAGCGCCGCATGAGCACCGCGCCTGACGGAACACCACTTCGTCCGCTTGAAGGCGTGCGCGTCGTCGAGTTCAGCCAAATGGTCATGGGCCCGAGTTGCGGGCTGATCCTTGCCGATCTCGGCGCCGACGTGATCAAGGTCGAACCGACAAAGGGGGATCGCACTCGCTCTTTCAAAGGCCCGGCATCGGGCTTCTTCAATACCTATTGCCGCAACAAACGAAGCATTGCCCTCGACACGTCGACGTCGCGGGGCCAGCAACTGGCGCGACGGCTCATCGAAAGCTGCGATGTGCTCATCGAGAATTTCCGGCCCGGCCTTCTGAAGCGCATCGGGCTCGACTACGATTCTGTTGCGAGCTTTGCGCCGCGATTGATCTATTGCTCTCTCAAGGGATATCTACCGGGGCCCTACGAGAACCGCCTTGCGCTGGACGAGGTGGTCCAGATGATGGGCGGACTGGCCTACATGACGGGCCTGCCTGATAGGCCGATGCGCGCGGGCGCCTCCGTCAACGACATCATGGGCGGCATGTTCGGGGCGATCGCGATCCAGGCCGCTCTTGCCGAGCGGCAACGAACTGGTCGCGGCCGGTATATCCAGAGCGCATTGTACGAAAACAACGTGTTCCTGATGGCGCAGGCCATGATGTACGAAACCGTGACGGGCGAGCCGTCGACCCCGTATTCCGTCAAGCAGAGCCCATGGCCGGTCTATGACCTCTTTGACACGCGCGACGGCTCGAAGCTGTTTGTCACCGTTGTCGGTGAGGAACAATGGGGCGCATTTTGCCGTGCGTTCGATCGCGAGGCCTGGTTGAGCGATCCGCGCTTCGTCACCGGACAGGATCGGGTCGATCACCGGGATTGGCTGATCCCGGAGATTGCGAAGATATTCGCTCAGTGGAACAGGTCCGATCTATCGGAGAAGCTCGATCAGCTCGATCTGCCCTATGCGCCGGTCAACAAACCCGGTGATCTCTTTGACGATCCTCATCTCAACGCATCCGGTGGATTGATCGACATCAAGCTGCCGGATGGACGCCTCGCCAAAACGCCGCTGCTGCCGGTTTCGATGGATGGGCGGCGCCTGCCGAACCGCTACGATCCGCCACAGATAGGTGAGCATACCCGCGACGTGCTGATGGAAATCGGCTGTACGCCACACGAGATCGCAGAGCTGGCAGCGAAGGGAATTGTCACGGCCACGCCTGAAGCTGCCTGACCGCAACATCAATGAAAACAATACCTGCGAGGAGGAATGCATGAAGATCACGCGCCGCGAAGCTCTCATTGCGGGCTCGGCCTTCGCCGCCACGGCCTTTCCGCGGGTGCTGAGCGCTGAAGAGAAAGTTGCAAAGCTCGCGTTCGGGCCTGTCTCGCCAGTCTACGCGATCGGCATGATCGCCGAGTTGAAGGGGTACTTCAGGGACGAGGGACTCGATCCCAAGCTGGTCGCAGGCAATTCCGGCACGTTTGGGCGCCAGACGCTCGCTGCGGAGCAGGCGATGTTCGCCCATGGCGACGCCAGTCATCCACTCCAGCTTTCCGCGCGCGGCAAGCCCTGCAAGATACTGCTCGCGACCGAAATGGTGTGCTCCTACGCCAACATCGTCGTTCGAAAGGATCTCTACGACAGCGGCATCACATCCGTCGACAAACTGGCAGCTTACAAGCGGGCCAACGACGCCAAGCCGATCGTTGCCGCAACCGCAATCGGGTCGGGCACCTGGGTCTACGGCACCTATGTGTTCGAGGCACGCGGGCTCGGGGACAAGGTGAACTGGGTCGCTGGCGGTGGCCCGAACACCATGTTTCCTTCGCTGGAGACCAAGCAGTTCGATGCCATCATGGCACCGCCGAGCTGGATCGTCGAAATCGAGAAGAAGGGCTTTGGGAAGGTCATTTACGACACCTCGAAGCCCGGAGAGTTCGAAAGGGATTTTGGCGGCACGGTGCCGGTGCTGGTGATCTATGCACTCACGGATACGGTCACGCAGGACAAGGCAATGGTGCAGGCCTTCGTCAACGCCATCTACCGGGCCATGAAATGGGTCAAGACGTCGCCGCTCGCCGAGGTGCAGGCACTCGTTGCGCCAAAGTATTTCTCCGGCGTGGATCCCGAGGCGGTCACCGCCGAGCTTGGATTCGACACGTCGACATGGGCGTATGACGGGACCATCGACAAGGCGTCGTTCGAGCGCGGTGCAAAACCCTGGTACCGCAAAGGCACGGATATCCCCGAAACCAAATACGAGGACGTCGTCGACATGAGCTTCCTCGACGCCGCCAAGGCGAAGTACAAGTGATGTCGGTTGGTCCCGGCCTTGCTGTTGCTCCGCAAGCGGGCAGTGCGGCGATCCGGATTACCGTGCAAGGCCTGACGAAGAGCTTCAGCACGGGCAACGCGCAATTTACCGCGGTGGACAACGTATCCTTTGACGTGCGCCAGGGTGAGTTCGTCGCACTCCTTGGCCCCTCCGGCTGCGGCAAGAGCACAATTCTCAACATGGTTGCAGGTCTGCTGCCTCGTTCGGGGGGGACGTATTCTCATCGATGACGCCCAGGTCGAGCCGGGTAGGGTGAACCGGAAGGTTGGTTATGTCTTCCAGCGCGATACGCTGTTTCCCTGGCGGACCGTCGAGCGCAATATCGGGTACGGACTCGAGATCGCGGGGGGTCGCGAAGGCTGAGCGCGCCGACCGTGTCGCAAAGGCGGTCGAGCGGGCGGGTTTGGACGGTTTCGCCCAGACGTTTCCGCGCATGTTGTCCGGCGGCATGCGCCAGCGGGTTGCCCTCATGCGAACGCTGATCCTGGAGCCGGAGATCCTGCTGATGGACGAGCCGTTCGGGGCCCTCGACACGCACACCAAGCTCGAGATGCACAAGACGTTGCTGGAGATATGGGAACGCGAGCGGCAGACCGTCCTTTTCGTAACGCACGATCTCGGCGAGGCCCTGACGCTTGCAAGCCGGATCATCCTGTTGTCCGCGCGGCCGGGACGATTGAAGGAGGATTTCGACGTCGCTTTCCCGCGCCCGCGCGACCCGGTTGGCCTGCGCGAGACCGCCGAGTTCGGTCGCCTCTATTCCCATATCTGGCATTCGCTTGGCGAAGAGTTTCGCCGAACCAAGGCAGACTGATCATGTCTTCCCGCCGCTCGGTCATCCTGTTCTGGCAGCTCGCGATCCTCGCCCTGACGCTCGTCATCTGGCAGTGGGGTTTCGAGTGGAGCAAGATGCTCCTGCCCAAAGCCTATGTCCCAAAGATCCTTGACCCATACTTCGTCGCCAAGCCGTCGCTGATCTGGGGCAGCTTCCTGCGTCTCGGCTGTTTCAGTGACCCCGGCGGCTTTCTCGCGTGTGTCCAGAACAACGACAATAATCTCTGGATAGCCACTCTCGTCACGCTGAAGAACACGTGGTGGGGATTCCTGTTTGGCAGCGCCACGGGTATCGCGGCTGGCATCGTTCTCGGGCGCTCTGATTTTCTCGCACGCGTGTTCGGCCCTTACGTCGTGGCGCTGAACTCGATTCCGCGCATTGCCCTGGTGCCGCTCGTCATCCTGATCTTTGGGCTCGGCGACCTGTCCAAGGTCGCAACCGCGTGGCTCGTGGTATTCTTCGTGGTCTTCTTCAACACATTCGAGGGCACGCGCGCGGTCGACCGCGATCAGATCGCGGCAGCCCGTCTGATGGGGGCAAGCGAATTCGCCGTTTTACGAACGGTGGTGATCCCGTCTGCGCTGGCGTGGGTGTTCGCATCGCTGCTTCCCGCGGTGTCGTTTGCGCTCGTCGGCGTCATCGTGGGCGAGTTCATCGGCGCCGAGCGTGGTCTCGGAAAACTCATCATCGAGGCGGAGGCGCGTGCCAATGCCAGCGAGATGATGGTCGCGATCTTCATCATGATGATCGTTGGTATCGTGCTGGCCATGCTCGTGCAGGCGCTGCAATCATACCTGCTGCGCTGGCAGCCGCAGTTTGAGGGATCGGTGTAGGCCTGGCCGCGAGTGGCGGGAAGCTCGTCCGCGGCCCATCCTTCGAGACGCCCGCCTACGGCGGGCCCTCAGGATGAGGTCGCGTTTTGCGGCGAGATATCAGACCCTCATGGTGAGGAGCCCGCCAAAGCGGGCGTCTCGAACCATCCAGGTCGAGCATGTCGCTGCATGGCTCTTGACATGGTCAGTTACTGATTGATCTCGGGCTCGACGAGCCGTGCCAGGTTGCGCAGCGACTCCTGCCAGCCGAGATAACAGGCCTCCGGCGGGATGACGTCGGGGATGCCGGCCTGCGTGACGTCTAGTTCGGTTCCGACCGAGACCTTCTTCAGTGTCACGGTGACCTCGAGCACGCCGGGCAGATTGGGGTCATCGAACTTGTCGGTGTAACGCAGCCGCTCGCCCGGGACGAGCTCGAGGTATTCGCCGCCGAAGGCGTGGCTGTGGCCCGTTGTGAAGTTGCGGAACGACATTTTGAACGTGCCCCCGACCTTGGGCTCCAGGTGATGCACGGTGCAGGCAAAGCCGTTGGGCGGAAGCCATTTCGCCAGCGCATCCGCTTCCAGGAAGGCGCGATAGACTTTCTCCGGGCTGGTGGCCAGAATGCGGTGCAGGCGGACAGTGCTGGGCATAATCGTCATCCTCATGAATTGATGGGCCCGACACCAGTGTCCGGTGCCCATTCATGCCCCGAGGACGAACGAAGGGTTGCCGATCCGACAGGGCGCCTCGGATTTTCTTGCTGATCCTTATTGAGAGCGCCAGCAGCGCATTTGCTGCAGTTGCAGCACGCCTGGTCAACTGAAGCCACAATTCCGCTATCGTTCCCAATTCAACTCCTGCGCGAAATCAGGGGGGGACTTCCGTTGCGCAGGACGCTTTGGGCTTTCGTCATCATACTCTGCTGTCTTGGCACACCCGCAGAGGCTGCCGGTATCCAGCTTCTCGAGTCCGATCCGGCGCTGTCAGGCGCGATCTGGTATCCCTGCGCCGCGGAGCCGACGCATGTGGCGCTCGGGAGTCTTTCGGTTGGCGCCGATTTCGACCTGAGGGGCGTAAAGGATTGCCCCGTCAGGGGCGCGAAACTCCCGCTCATCATCTTTTCGCACGGCCGGGGTGGATTTTTCGGTCAGCATCACGACACCGCGGAGGCGCTGGCCGATGCCGGCTTCGTCGTCGCAGCCATCAATCATCCGGGCGACACATATAGCGACTCCTCGCGGCGAGACACCTTGTCTGTCTTGGAATCGCGTCCTGCGGACATGGTCCATCTGCTCGATTTCCTGCTGAACGACTGGAAGGATAGGGCGGTGATCGATCCTGCTGGAATCGGCTTCTTCGGCTTCTCGCTGGGAGATTTTACTGGCTTGCTGCTGATGGGCATTAAGCCGGATTTCGGCAGGCTCGCCAGCCTCTGCAAGGAAACCACCGGGAGCTGCGCACAGCTTCACAGAGGAGAGGCGCCGCCCAATGCGCCGCAGGACGCGCGCATCCGCGCCGCTGTGATCGTCGATCCCCCATCGACCACCCTGACAAGGGAGAATCTGGCTGCAATCAAGATCCCATTCCAATTCTGGCGCTCGCAGTTCGGCGGCCCGGGCGTCGGCGACGGTTCGGGCACCGCGCGCGTCGCGGATGGCCTGCCGGGCAAGCCCGAGGTTCATGTCGTGCCGGCCGGCCACTTTGCTTTCCTCGCGCCTTGCTCGGCCGAACTTGCGGCGGCCATTCCGCGCATCTGCACCGATGTGCCGGCGGGTTCGACAGGGCAGGCTTTCACCGCGAGTTCAACGCGGCTGTGGTGAGGTTCTTTCGCGAGCAACTCGGAGAGCGCTGATGGGGCGACTTGGCTGCACGATCGCGCTGCTTGCGCTTGTGTTCTCTCCAGCCTTGGCCGATCCCGCGCTGCCCGGTCTCGTTCGGGAGGATCGGCTGATTCCGATCACGCTAGGCGATGGAAGCAAGGTCAAGCTCGAAGCCATGATCATTCGCCCGGATCGGCCGGGGCGCTTTTCATTGGTCCTGCTGGTTCACGGTACGAATCCTGCCACCGGGCAAGCCTTTCGCGCCGCGGCTGCGCGACAATCGCCGGTCGATCTTCTCAATCCCGCTGTCGCATTTGCACAGCACGGTTATGCCGTCGCATCGATCATGCGTCGGGGTTTTGGTCGGTCAGAGGGACGATTTGCCGAAGCGCTTTTCGGACCATGCGACGATCAGGACTATCTTGCCGTTGGGCGGATCGCGGCTGAAGACGTCACCGCTGCTGTCGTCACGCTCCGTGGCGAGCCCTGGGTCGAGCCTGATCAGGTCCTCCTGATGGGGCATTCGACCGGCGGCTTTGCTGTGACTGCCGCGGCGGCGAACAATCCTGCCGGCGTCGTCGGCATTCTGAATTTCGAGGGTGCGAACGGTTCAGTCCCGGGTCGCACTTGCAGCCCGGATCATCTCGTCGCGGATGCCGGCATCTTTGGCCGCACGGCGCGAATTCCGGCGCTATGGGTTTATTCGGAGAACGATCACAGCGCCCCGCCGGCGTTAGGCCGTCGCATGTTCGATGCTTACGTCGCTTCCGGCGCACCGGCGCAATTGCAGGTTTTGCCGCCCTTCGGTGTCGACGGGCATGCCATGGTGCCGATGGGCCCCGCCGACATTTGGTGGCAGGCTGTCGAGAGTTTCATGAGCAAATTGCGCCTGCCGACGTCGCTGATTGTCGAATTGCCCCCGCCCGCGGCCATTCCGGCGCCGACGCCGCTCAACGTGGCGTGCACGGGCTATTTCGATGCCTACGTGAAGGCATGGACCGATGTCAAAGCCTTTGCTTGGAATCGCGACGGTCATTGTTCGTCGGTGACCTCCACGCAGCGAACGGTCGATGACGCGAAGAACGAGGCGATGCGCCAATGCGTGGCCGCCTGGAAGGAATGCTTGCTCTACGCGGTCGGGCAGGCGCTGGCGCCCGGTTAGAGTCCTCGCGCAGCTGCATTCCAAAAAAGAGAAAGGGCCGCCAAAACGGCGCTCTTGATCGTTGCGGTGTCGCTTACTCGGCGACCTAGTGATTGCTGAAGCCGTGCACGGCACACTGCGCAGGGTCTCGTCGGCGCGTCGGCCGGGCAAAACATCCACTTTCTCGAATATTGGCATAATATCCCTGTTTTGCCCGACGCGTCAAAGCAATTTCGTTAAATACGAAATTGCTTTGCAGCCAAGGGGGTAGCTACTGTGCATGGGGTTGTTTTTCAGTTTTTTAGTTAGTGCCTGCGACCGCACGGCTTTTCTCATGCAAAAAGGGCCGCCTCGGCAGGCGGCCCTTTCGTCTCACTCAATGCTGTGTCGCTTACTCCGCGGCCTGCTTCTGCGGCGGGTCGAGTGCGCCGGACTTGTGGATATC
The DNA here is from genome assembly GCF_001908205.1 of Bradyrhizobium sp. NAS80.1. Classification (GTDB taxonomy): domain Bacteria; phylum Pseudomonadota; class Alphaproteobacteria; order Rhizobiales; family Xanthobacteraceae; genus Bradyrhizobium. The sequence continues at coordinate 25,028 of NZ_LGHL01000106.1, read as the reverse complement.
GGCGACCTGATGGTCGCTGAAACCGAGAACAGTACGCAGGATCTCGTCGGTGTGCTCGCCGAGCAGCGGGGAGCGCTGCACGTCGCTCGGAGAGTCCGACAGCTTGATCGGGTTGCCGACCGAGATGTACTTGCCGCGGGTGGGGTGGTCGACCTCGACCACGGTGCCGGTCGCGCGCAGCGACTGGTCTTCGGCGATCTCCTTCATCGACAGGATCGGGCCGCAGGGGATGTCGTCCTTGTTGAGGATCTCCATTGCCTCGAACTTGGTCTTGGTCATCGTCCACTGTTCGATGCGGGCGAAGATCTCGTTGAGGCGCGGCAGGCGGGCCGGCGGCTTGGCGTAGTTCGGGTCGGTCTTCCAGGTCGGCTCGCCGATCACGTCGCAGATCTTCTCCCAGACCGGGGCCTGGGTGATGAAGTAGATGTAGGCGTTGGGATCGGTCTCCCAGCCCTTGCACTTCAGGATGCGGCCGGGCTGGCCGCCGCCGGAATCGTTGCCGGCGCGCGGCACGGCATCGCCGAACGGAATGCCTTCGCCGAACTGGCTGTACTCCTTGAGCGGGCCATGGGCGAGGCGCTGCTGATCGCGCAGCTTGACGCGGGCGAGGTTGAGCACGCCGTCCTGCATCGCGGCGGTGACGCGCTGGCCCTTGCCCGAGTGGGTGCGGTGATAGAGCGCGGTGACGATGCCGAGCGCGAGATGCAGGCCGGTGCCGCTGTCGCCGATCTGCGCGCCGGTGACGAGCGGAAGACCGTCGCGGAAGCCGGTGGTGGAAGCGGCTCCGCCGGTGCACTGCGCGACGTTCTCATAGACCTTGCAATCCTCGTACGGTCCGGGACCAAAGCCCTTGATCGAGGCGACGATCATCTTCGGGTTGATCGCCTGGATCTTCTCCCAGGGGAAGCCCATGCGGTCGAGCACGCCGGGGCCGAAGTTCTCGACCAGCACGTCGCACTTCTTGATCAGCTCGGTCAGGACTTCCTTGCCCTTGGGGTTCTTGGTGTCGAGCGTGATCGAGCGCTTGTTGTGGTTGAGCATGGTGAAATACAGGCTGTCCACGTTCGGGATGTCCTGCAGCTGGCCGCGGGTGATGTCACCCACGCCCGGGCGTTCCACCTTGATCACGTCGGCGCCGAACCATGCGAGCAGCTGCGTGCAGGTTGGTCCGGACTGGACGTGGGTGAAATCGAGAATGCGAACGCCCGAGAGCGCTTTGGTCATCATCTTGCTCCGTACTCTGTCTGCCCCCGCTAACCGCAGAGGAATGGGTTGAGGGGAAGTGCTTACTTCTTCTTCTGCAGAACGCTCTGCGGATTGAGGTTGCCGATGCGGCCGCTCTCCGAACCTGCGGCCGGATCGATGACCGCGTTGATGAGCGTCGGCTTGCGTGAAGCCATCGCCTCGTTGACGGCGCGCTTGAGCTCGTCGGGCGAGGTCGCATTCACGCCGACGCCGCCGAAGGCTTCCATCATCTTGTCGTAGCGCGCGCCCTTGACGAATACAGTCGTTGCCGGATCGGCGTTGGCGCTGTTGACGTCGGTGCCGCGATAGATGCCGTCATTGTTGAAGATGACGACGCAGATCGGAAGGTTGTAGCGGCAGATGGTCTCGACCTCCATGCCGGAGAAGCCGAAGGCCGAGTCGCCTTCCACCGCGAGCACGGGGTTGCCGGTCTCGAGCGCGGCCGCGATCGCCTGGCCCATGCCGATGCCCATCACGCCCCAGGTACCGACGTCGAGGCGCTTGCGCGGCCTGTACATGTCGATGACGCCGCGGGCGAGGTCGAGCGTGTTGGCGCCCTCGTTGACGAGGATCGCCTCGGGATGGTCCTTGATGACGTTCTTCAGCACGCCGAGCGCGCCGTGATAATCCATCGGCGACTTGTTGTTCATGAGCTTCGGCGCCATCTTGGCGACGTTCTCTTCGCGCTTGGTCGAAACGGCCTTGGTCCATTCGGCTGGCGGGGCCGTCCAGCCCGAAGCCATTGCCTGGTTGAAGGCGGAGACGACCGAGCCGATGTCACCGACGACAGGCGCGACGATCTCGACGTTGGAGTCCATTTCCTTCGGCTCGATGTCGACCTGAATGAACTTCTTGGGCGCTTCGCCCCAGGTCTTGCCCTTGCCGTGCGAGAGCAGCCAGTTCAGGCGCGCGCCGATCAGCAGCACGACGTCGGATTCTTTCAGCACCGTCGAGCGGGCCGCGCCGGCGCATTGCGGATGCGTGTCGGGGAGAAGGCCCTTGGCCATGCTCATCGGCAGGAACGGCACGCCGCTCTTCTCGACGAAGTTCTTGATCTCTTCATCGGCCTGCGCGTAGGCGGCACCCTTACCGAGAATGATGAGCGGACGCTTGGCCGCCTTGAGCACGTCGAGCGCGCGCTTGACCGAAGCGGGCGAGGGGATCTGCGCGGGCGCAGCATCAATCACCTTGACCAGCGACTTCTGACCGGCGTCGGCGTTCATCACCTGGCCGAACAGTTTTGCCGGCAGGTCGAGATAGACGCCGCCGGGACGGCCCGACACCGCGGCGCGGATGGCGCGGGCGAGACCGATGCCGATGTCCTGCGCATGCAGCACGCGATAGGCCGCCTTGCACAGCGGCTTTGCGATCGCGAGTTGGTCCATTTCCTCGTAGTCGCCCTGCTGGAGGTCGACGATCTCGCGCTCGGAGGATCCCGAGATCAGGATCATCGGGTAGCAGTTGGTGGTGGCGTGCGCGAGCGCGGTGAGACCGTTGAGGAAGCCGGGCGCGGAGACGGTGAGGCAGACGCCGGGCTTCTTGGTGAGGAAGCCGGCGATGCCCGCCGCATAACCGGCGTTCTGCTCATGGCGGAAGGAGATCACACGAATGCCGGCGGCCTGCGCCATGCGGCCCAAATCCGTGATCGGGATGCCCGGCACATTATAGATGGTGTTGATGCCGTTCAGCTTGAGCGCGTCGATGACGAGATGAAAACCATCCGTCAATTCCTGCTCGGTGCCCGGTGCTTCGGACTTGGTCGCGGTATTCAGCATGGGCCTTGTCTCCCTGGTCTCAAGGTGCCGTTTTTGGCTTTGGGGGCGAGTGGTTCGCCCTTCTGGTGAGCGTTGCTAGGTAAAGAGTTCCTGACCGTGCGCTTCGACGTAAGCGGCAAGGCCAAGGGTGTGGTCGCGGGCGCGCTTCTCGGCGAGTTCGGTGTCACGCGCCTCTAACGCTTCGATGATGCCGAGATGCTCGGGCAGGGAGGTCGCGGTGCGGTCCTTGCGCCCGATGGTCAGTTGCCGATAGCCGCGCACGTGCAGCAGCAGGTCATTGGTGAGATCGACCAGCACGGGGGATTCCGACAGCGAGATCAGCGCCTGATGGAAGGCGATGTTGGCGCGCGAATATTCCTCGACGTGATCCTCGGGCAGGCGGTCCTTGCCGAAATCCTTGAAGAAATCACGCAGCGCCGTGATGTCCTTCTTGCGTGCAGTGGTGGTGATGAGGCGGGCCGCCATGCTCTCCAGCGCCGCCCAGGCGCGGATCATGTCGACGATCTCGCTCTTGGTCCGGCGCACCACCATGATGCCGCGGCGCGGAACGGTCTTCACGAAACCGTCCTGCTCGAGCATCGCGATCGCTTCGCGGATCGGGGTCCGACTGACACCCAGGCGTTCGGACAGCGCGCGCTCGTCGAGCATCACCGGCTCGGGCGTCGAATAGATGTCCATCTTGAGGATGGCTTCCTTCAAGGCGTCATACGCCTTGTTCTTGAAGCTGCTCTCCGGGGCAATTCGAACGATTGCGATATCTGCCTCGGCCATGTTTGGCAACGCCTTGGTTGGTTTCCGTAGGGACACGACGAATCTCCTCCAGTGGGAGTCGTCTTTTACAGGATTATTAACGGGAAAGTTTTTGGCATACCACATGCCAGAATGTCAAGCCGCCTATTTTTTGCGGCGTTCCAAGTCGTGCCGTGGCTTGACAAGTTGGCTTCTGGCATACCAAATGCCATCGCCAGCCATTTTTGATCCAAGGCGGCGGAGTAGTCTTGGCTTTATGCCACTCCGTTCCGCGACATGGAACAGAGCGCGGCCAATGGCAAGCATCACGGGCAGCCGCAACACGCGCGCGCTTTGAAAAGAACGAACTGAGGTCAAGGGAGAAGCCACATGTCCAATTCCAAAGATGCCGTCCGCAAGGTGCTCGACCAGGTCAAGGCGGACAACCGTACCAGCCTGACCGCCCCCGAAGGCAAATTGGTCTGCGACGCCTACGGCATTCCGGTGCCGAAGGAGGGCGTGGCGAAGTCGGCGGGCGAGGCCGGCAAGATGGCCTCCTCGATGGGCTTCCCGGTGGTGATGAAGATCGTGTCGCCGGACATTCTCCACAAGACCGAAGCCGGCGGCGTCATCGTCGGCCTCAAGACGGCTGAAGACGCCGAAAAGGCCTACGAGACCATTCTCGGCAACGCCAAGAAGTACAAGGCGGATGCCAAGATCGAGGGCGTTCAGGTCCAGCAGATGCTGGCCGGCGGCACCGAAGTCATCGTTGGCTCGATCACCGACGGCTCGTTCGGCAAACTCGTCGCCTTCGGCCTCGGCGGTGTGCTGGTTGAAGTCTTGAAGGACATCACCTTCCGCCTCGCGCCGGCGACAAAGGAAGACGCGCTCTCGATGCTCGACGGCATCCAGGCGCATGAGATTTTGAAGGGTGTTCGCGGCGGCGAGCCGGTGAACCGCAACGCCCTCGCCGACGTCATCGTCAAGGTCTCGCAGCTCGTCACGGATTTCCCTGAAATCGTCGAGCTCGACCTCAACCCTGTCTTCGCGACCCCGAAGGATGCGACGGCCGCTGACGTCCGCATCGTCGTCGACTTCGCCTACAAGCCGAAGCCGAAGCCGCGCCCGACCGAAGAGATCGTTGCGGCGATGAACCGCATCATGCAGCCGAAGGCGGTCGCCGTGGTCGGCGCCTCGGCCGAGGATGGCAAGATCGGCAACTCCGTGATGAAGAATCTCATCAACGGCGGCTACAAGGGCGACATCTATCCGATCCATCCCAAGGCCGCCGAAATCCTCGGCTACAAGGCGTACAAGAGCGTCAAGGACGTTCCTGGCGTGATCGACGTCGCGGTGTTCGCGATCCCCGCGAAGTTCGTGGCGGCGGCGCTCACCGAATGCGGCGAGAAGAAAATCCCGGGCGCGGTTCTGATCCCGTCGGGCTTCGCCGAAGCCGGCGCGCCGGAGCTTCAGGCCGAGATCGTCGAGGTCGGCAAGAAGTACGATATCCGTCTGATGGGGCCGAACATCTACGGCTTCTACTATACGCCCGCCAATCTCTGTGCGACCTTCTGCACCGCCTACGACGTGAAGGGCCACGCTGCGCTGTCGTCGCAGTCGGGCGGCATCGGCATGGCCATCATCGGCTTCTCGCGCTCGGCCAAGATGGGTGTCTCCGCGATCGTCGGTCTCGGCAACAAGTCCGACATCGACGAAGACGATCTGCTCGCCTTCTTCGAGCAGGACCCGAACACCAATTTGATCGCGCAGCACTGCGAAGACCTCAAGGACGGCCGCGCCTTCGCGGAAGCCGCCAAGCGCGTCTCCAAGAAGAAGCCGGTCGTCGTGCTCAAGGCCGGACGCACCTCGGCCGGCGCCAAGGCAGCCTCGTCGCACACCGGCGCGCTCGCCGGCAACGACCGGATCTACGAGGACGTGTTCAAGCAGTCCGGCGTGATCCGTGCACGGTCGCTGCGCCAGTTGCTCGAGTTCGCCCGCGGCGTGCCGGTTCTGCCGACGCCGAAGGGCGAGAACGTGCTGATCATCACCGGTGCGGGCGGCTCGGGCGTGCTGCTGTCGGACTCCTGCGTCGACAACGGCCTGTCGCTGATGTCGATGCCGCCGGATCTGGATGTGGCGTTCCGCAAGTTCATCCCGCCGTTCGGCGCGGCCGGAAATCCCGTGGATATCACCGGCGGCGAGCCCCCGATCACCTACGTCAACACGGTGAAGCTCGGCCTCTCCGACGACCGCATCCACGCGCTGATCCTCGGCTACTGGCACACGATCGTCACTCCGCCGATGGTGTTCGCCCGCAACATGGTCGAGGTGAAGAAGGAGATGGAGACCAAGGGCTTCGTGAAGCCGATGGTCGCCTCGCTTGCAGGCGACGTCGAGGTCGAGGAAGCCGCCGAATATCTCTACCAGAACGGTATCCCGGCCTACGCCTATTCGACCGAGCTGCCGGTCGAGGTTCTCGGCGCCAAGTACAAGTGGGCGCGTGGGGCAGGGCTACTTTGAGCTGAGCTTGTGTTCGCCTCTCCCCGCTTGCGGGGAGAGGCCGAATTCGATCGCAGATCGAATTCGGGTGAGGGGGAGCTTCCGCGAGTCTAACTGCCACTGTCCTTGCGGAGGCTCCCCCTCACCCTAACCCTCTCCCCGCAAGCGGGGAGAGGGAAATAAGAACGAATGCAGGTCGCGATGAGCAAGAACGTGATCCGGCGCAAATCGCTCGAGCCTCGATCGCCATCGGAGGCGGACCGCGACGGCGGCGTGCAGTCCGTTGACCGCGCCCTTTCCATCATCGAGACACTGGCTGAGGACGACGAAGGCTATCGCCTCAGCGATCTTGCCGTCCGCACCGGCCTGTCGGCCTCCACGGTGCACCGCCTGCTGGCAACGCTGGAAAGCCGGCGCTTCGTGCAGTTCGACCGCGCGGAGTCCAAATGGCATGTCGGCGTGCGCAGCTTCACGGTCGGCGCGAGCTTTGCGCGGCGGCGCAATTTCAGTGCGCAGGCGATTCCTTACTTGCGCAAGCTGCGTGATCTCACTCGCGAAACCGCTAATCTCGCCGTCGTCGACGACGAGTTCATCATCGTTCTGACCCGCCTGGAGAGCCGCGAGATCATGCGCTCGCTGACCAAGGTCGGCGGCCGTGTCGCGATGGTGACTTCAGGCGTCGGCAAGGCGGTGCTCGCGACTTATTCGGACGAGGACGTCGGCGCCGTCATCCGCCATCACGGCATGCCCCGCCTGACAGAGAAGTCGCTCGTCCGGCCGAGCGACCTGTTCAAGGAGCTAGAAAAAATCCGCAAGCAGGGCTACGCCCTCGACGATGAAGAGGCCTGCATGGGCCTGCGCTGTATTGCCGCAGTGGTCTACAACGACTGCGCCGAGCCGCTCGCGGCGATCTCTGTCTCGGGCATGACCAGCCGCCTGACCGACGATAGATTGCCGGAAATCGGGCAAATTGTGCGCGATGTCGCTAGTGAGCTGACGGTCGCGCTCGGCGGGGCGATGCCGTAGCCTGACTAACAAGGAACCGGTCCCTGTCGCTGGACAGCATCGGCCGTTTTGGCTGATATGCGACCAAACGACACAATGCGGACACTGATCAGAACGTCCGCACGAGCCTGGAGAATGCCCCCCATGTTTCAATTTCCCGCGCGCCTTGTCGGCGCAGCCGTCGCGCTGACCCTTGCTATGGGCACACCGACCTTTGCCCAGCAGCTCGAGCTCAAGCTGATGGCGCCGGCGGCACCGGGCGGTGGCTGGGACCAGACCGCGCGCTCGATGCAGCAGGCGCTGGTCGCTTCCGGCGTAGCGCGCAGCGTGCAGGTCACCAACGTTCCCGGCGCAGGCGGCAGCGTCGGCATCGCGCAGTTCGTCAACGGCGCGAAGGGCGATGGCAACCAGATGATGGTCAACGGCTTCGTCATGGTGGGCGCACTCGCCATGAACAAGTCGCCGGTGACGCTCGAGCAGGTGACGCCGATCGCGCGCCTCACCGAGGAAATTCAGGTGATCGTGGTGCCGGCGAATTCGCCGATCAAAACTGCACAGGATCTGGCCGCCGCGGTGAAGGCCGATATCGCCAAGGTGACCTTCGCCGGCGGCTCGGCCGGCGGCGTCGACCACGTGATGGCGGCGTTATTCGCGGGCGCTGTTGGCGCCGACGCGAAGAAGATCAACTACATCCCGTTCTCCGGCGGCGGCGAGTCATTGGCGGCGATCCTCGGCGGCAAGGTCACCGCGGGCATTTCGGGGCTGAGCGAATATGAAGGGCAGATCAAGTCCGGCAAGCTGCGCGCGATCGGCGTGACTTCGGAGAAGCGCACCGCAGGTAGCGACATTCCGACCTTTAGGGAGCAAGGCATCGACCTTGTGATCGCCAACTGGCGTTCGGTGGTCGCGCCTCCCGGCATCACGCCGGAGCAGCGCAAGACGCTCAGCGATGCGGTCGAGAAGATGGTGAAGTCGGATGCCTGGAAGGAGATCCTCAAGCAGAAGGGCTGGGAGGATGCCTATCTCGGCGGCGATGCTTTCGCCGACTTTCTGAAGAAGGAAACGGTGCGCGTCACTGACGTGCTGAGGTCGGTCGGCCTGGTCAAGTCATGACCTCAGGCGATCCCGTCCAGCCGCCGCGGCGCGTCGATCGCGCCGGCATCGTCATCGCTGCATTGCTGGCGGCCACCGCCGCGGTGCTGGTCTGGGACGCGCGCGGCCTGCAATCCACCGCGATGTACGGGATGGGGCCGGAGGCGATGCCGGTCGTGGTCGCCAGCGGGCTGGCGCTGCTCGCGATCGGTAATTTCGTCGATGCGCTGCGCGGTAGCCTGCCGGCGCGCGAGAGCGCCGATCCCGTGCCGGTGGTTCTGATCCTCGTTGGCCTCGCGCTGCTGATCGCCATCATCGGCTTCGGCGGCGGCTTCATCCTGGCGACCTCGGCCCTGTTCGTCACGACGTCCGCGGCATTTGGGCGTCGCGCCATCCTGGTCGACAGCGTCATTGCCATCGTGATGTCGACCCTCATTTATCTCGCGTTCGACCGCCTGTTGACGCTGAGCCTTCCGACCGGCCCCCTGGAGCGACTGCTGTGATGGACACCTTTGCCGCGCTGGCCCACGGCATGGCGGTCGCCGTCCAGCCGATGAACCTGCTTTATGCGCTGATCGGCGTGTTCCTCGGCACAGCCGTTGGCGTGCTGCCCGGCATCGGCCCGGCGCTGACGGTCGCGCTGCTGTTGCCGGTGACGTACAAGCTCGACCCCGGCGGCTCGCTGATCATGTTTGCCGGCATCTATTATGGCGGCATGTATGGCGGATCGACCACGGCGATCCTGATCAACACGCCCGGCGAGAGCGCGTCGATGGCGACGGCGCTCGAAGGCAATAAGATGGCCAAGGCTGGCCGCGGCGGGCCGGCGCTTGCGACATCCGCGATCGGCTCCTTCGTCGCCGGCACCATCGCGACGATCGGGCTCGCCTTTCTTGCGCCGTGGCTGGTCGATTTCGCCGTACGCTTTGGCCCAGAAGATTATTTTGCGCTGATGTGTGTCGCCTTCGTCACGGTGTCGGCGACCTTCGGGGATTCCCCGATCCGCGGCCTGACCAGCCTGTTCATTGGCCTGACGCTGGGCCTGGTCGGCATCGACAAGCTGACCGGACAGGCGCGGCTTGCGTTCGCCGTCCCCGAGCTGCTCGACGGCGTCGAGGTGACGACGCTTGCGGTCGGCCTGTTCGCGGTGGGCGAGGCGCTCTATGTCGCATCGCGCCGCCACCACACCGAGGAGAAGCTCGAGCCGGTACGCGGCTCGCTGTGGATGACCAAGGAAGACTGGAAGCGATCGTGGCGGCCGTGGTTGCGCGGCACCATGTTCGGCTTCCCGATCGGCGCGCTGCCCGCAGGCGGTGCAGAGATCCCGACCTTCCTGTCCTATTCGACCGAGAAGCGGCTCACCAAACATCCGGAAGAGTTCGGCAAGGGCGCGATCGAAGGCGTCGCGGGACCGGAAGCCGCCAACAACGCGTCCGCCGCCGGCACGCTGGTGCCGCTCCTGACGCTCGGGCTGCCGACCTCGGCGACGGCGGCGATGATGCTGGCGGGCTTCCAGCAATACGGCCTCAACCCGGGGCCGCTGCTGTTCGCCGAGCGGCCCGACCTCGTGTGGGGCCTGATCGCGAGCCTGTTCATCGCCAATTGTATGCTGCTCGTGCTCAACCTCCCGCTGGTTGGCCTGTGGGTGCGGCTGCTCGCGATCCCGCAGCCGTGGCTCTATGCCGGCATCCTCGTCTTCGCGACCATGGGCACCATCGCCGCAAAACCATCGGTGGTCGAATTATCGATGCTGGCTGGTTTTGGCGTACTCGGTTTCCTGATGCGGCGGTTCGATTTTCCGATCGCGCCCGTCGTCGTCGGCCTGATCCTCGGTCCGATCGCCGAGAGCCAGTTGCGTCGCGCGCTCGCGATCAGCCTCGGTGATCCCATGACGCTGGTCCAGAGCCCGATCTCGGCCACGCTGCTTGGAGTGGCGCTGATCGCGCTGCTGGCACCCTTCGTGTTGAAGGGGCTCGGGCGGTTCAAGGCGAATGAGGATTAGCGGAACCCTTGATCTGGCGCGTTTGCTCAATGCGTAAGCAGCGGTGCCGTTTTATTTGAGTTGCCCCCGCCGCCGTCGGAGGCAACCATCGTTAGGCTGTCCAATCTTCGCGAGAGCCCGATGACCAAACTCACCCGCTTTGCCGTCGCGCCGCTGCACAGTATGACGCGGCGCCTTGCCGACGTCGCCTCCGGGCGAGTCGCGCCGGATCTCGTCGTCACGGGGGCACGGGTGCTCTCGACCTATTCGGAGCGCATCCGCGCGAACCGCGAGGTCTGGATCACCGGCGGCCGCATCGCGGCGGTGAGGCCGGCCGGGACGGCGAAGAAGGTCTGGAGCGATGTGCCGCTTTACGACGCGGCCGGCGGCATCATCGCGCCGGGGCTGGTCGATCCGCACATCCATATCGAATCCTCGATGGTGACCGCCTGCGCCTATGCCGAGGCCGCGCTGCTCAACGGCACCACGACGATCTTCTGCGACAGCCACGAGATCGGCAACGTCATGGACGTCGCCGGCGTCGAGGCGATGCTGGAGGACGCACGTGAGGCGCCGCTCTCCATCTTCCTGACGGTGCCGTCGACTGTCCCTGCGACCTCGGCCGAACTCGAGACCGCGGGCGGCGACCTCACGCCGGACAAGATCGCCGACCTGTTCGACCGTTGGCCCGAAGCCGTGGCACTCGGCGAGAAGATGGATTTTGTGCCGGTGACGATGGGCGACGAGCGCAGCCACGCGATCCTCGCCGCCGCCTTGAAGCGCGGGCGGCCGGTGTCCGGCCATGTCTACGGCCGCGAATTCGTCGCGGCCTATGCGGCGAGCGGCGTCACCGATACGCATGAGGCGATCGACCGCGACATCGCCGACGACCTGCTCGATGCCGGCGTCTGGGTTTTCCTGCGCGGCGGTCCCCCCACGACGCCTTGGCATTCACTGCCGCAGGCGATCCGCACCATCACCGAGCTCGGTGCCTCGCACAAGCGCACGGCTGTGTGCACCGACGACCGCGACGCCGACGATCTCCTGCTGTTCGGCCTCGACTGGGTGGTGCGCGAGGCGGTGAAGGCGGGGGTTTCGCCGGAGCAGGCGTGGTCGATGGGCTCGCTTCATGGCGCAACACGCTTCGGCATGGAGGGCGATATCGGCGGGCTCGGCGGCGGTCGCCGCGCCGATCTCGTGCTGATGGACGATCAGCTCAAGCCGCAATGCACCTGGTATGGCGGCGAGCTCGTGGTCGAGCACGGCAGGATCACGCCGCGGCTCGATCAGGCGCTGGCGCAGCGTTATCAATATCCAAAGGCGGCCTACGCCACCGTGAAGCTGCCGGAGAAGGTGAGCCTGACGCCCGAGCTGCCGGCGAAAGCCTGCACCGTCAACGCGATCAAGACCGCGCTGCCGGGTATCACGCTGATCCATGAGAAGGTCGCGATCGAACCCGCAAATGATTGGCCATCGTTGTTCGAGCGCTACGGCCTGTGCTTTGTCGCGGTGGTCGAGCGCCACGGCAAGTCGGCGGGCAACGTCGCCCATGGCCTGCTGAAAGATTTCGGCCTGAAGCGCGGCGCGGTCGCCTCGAGCGTCGGGCACGACAGCCACAACATCATCGTTGCAGGAACCAACGAGGCCGATATGCAGGTGGCAATCGCTGCGATCAAGGCGCAGCAGGGCGGTGTCTGCGTCGTCGCCGAGGGGGAGGTGAGGGCGCTGGTCCCGCTGCCAATTGCAGGCCTGCTTTCCGACAAACGCGTCACCGAGGTGGCCGAAGAGGTCAAGGCGCTGAAGAAGGAATGGGCGGACGCCGGCTGCACCATCCCCTACATGGGCTTCAATTTGATTCCGCTATCAGTCATTCCGGAAATTCGTATCACCGACAAGGGCCTCGTGCTGGTGCCGCAGATGGAGCTGGCGCCGCTGTTCGAGTGATCCGCTTTCACACATCTCTCGATCTAACCGATTGAGACCGCCGCGATTTTTTCGCGGCTGCCGCATCGTGGAAAATAAAATCGATCTCGTTGAGATCGCATCTCGGTCGCCCGATGATCTCGCTCGCTGACGCAACTAAGCGAGGTCTGATATGGCGAAGATGCGAGCCGTCGATGCAGCTGTGCGAATCCTGGAGAAGGAAGGTATCTCCACCGCCTTCGGCGTACCCGGAGCAGCGATCAATCCGCTTTACTCGGCGCTGAAGAAGCGCGGCTCGATCCGCCACATCCTCGCGCGGCACGTCGAGGGCGCCTCGCACATGGCCGAAGGCCATACGCGGGCGAAAGCCGGCAATATCGGCGTCTGCATCGGCACGTCGGGGCCGGCCGGCACCGACATGATCACCGGCCTCTATTCGGCGATCGCCGATTCCATTCCGATCCTCTGCATCACCGGACAGGCGCCGCGGGCGCGGCTCTACAAGGAGGATTTCCAGGCCGTCGACATCGAGTCGATCGCCAAGCCCGTGACCAAATGGGCGGTGACCGTGCGCGAGCCGGCGCTGGTGCCGCGGGTGTTCAGTCAAGCGTTCCACGTCATGCGCTCGGGCCGGCCGGGCCCTGTGTTGATCGACATGCCGCTGGATGTGCAGCTCGCCGAGATCGAGTTCGACGACGAGACCTACGAGCCGCTGCCGGTCTACAAGCCGGTCGCGACCCGCAAGCAGGTCGAAAAGGCGCTGGAGATGCTCAACGCGGCCGAGCGCCCGCTAATCGTCGCGGGCGGCGGCATCATCAATGCCGACGCTTCGGACCTGCTGGTCGAATTCGCCGAGATCGCCAACGTGCCTGTCGTGCCGACGCTGATGGGCTGGGGCGCGATCCCCGACGATCACGTGCTGATGGCCGGCATGGTCGGTCTTCAGACCAGCCATCGCTATGGCAATGCGACGCTGCTCGAGTCCGATTTCGTGCTCGGCATCGGCAATCGCTGGGCCAACCGCCACACGGGCTCGGTGGAGACCTACACCAAGGGCCGCACCTTCGTGCATGTCGACATCGAGCCAACCCAGATCGGGCGAGTGTTCAATCCCGATCTCGGCATTGTCTCGGACGCGAAGGCCGCGCTGGAGCTCTTCGTCACTGTCGCCAGGGAGTGGCGCCGGTCAGGCAGGCTCCGCGAGCGCCAGGCGTGGCCCGCGGCCTGCCGCGACCGCAAGCGGACGATGCTGCGCAAGAGCCACTTTGACAACGTCCCGATCAAGCCGCAGCGCGTCTACGAGGAGATGAACAAGGCGTTCGGCCGCGAAACCACCTATGTCACGGTGATCGGCCTGTCGCAGATCGCCGGTGCGCAATTCCTTGGCGTCTACAAGCCGCGCAACTGGATCAATGCCGGGCAGGCCGGGCCGCTCGGCTGGACCCTGCCGGCGGCGCTCGGCGTGCGCGCAGCGTGTCCGGAACGAGAGATCGTCGCGCTGTCGGGCGACTATGACTTCCAGTTCCTGATCGAGGAGCTCGCGGTCGGGGCGCAGTTCAATCTGCCCTACATCCACGTGGTCGTGAACAATTCCTATCTCGGCCTGATCCGGCAGGCCCAGCGCGGCTTCGACATGGATTATCACGTTCAGCTCTCCTTCGAGAACGTCAACGCGCCGGAGATCGGCGTCTACGGCGTCGATCATGTCGCCGTCGCCGAAGGCCTCGGCTGCAAGGCGATCCGCGTTACCGATCCCAAGGACACACAGGCCGCGTTCGCCACGGCACGTGAATTGATGGCGAAGCACCGCGTGCCCGTGGTTGTCGAGTTCATCCTCGAGCGCGTCACCAACATCGCGATGGGTACGGAGATCGACAACATCGTCGAGTTCGAGGAGGTGCTGGACCTGCCGCTCGACGATGTCGGAAGCGCACGCCCAGGCGTGCTGCAGCCGGCGGAATAGGGAGGACAGCATCATGCCGAAATTCGCTGCCAACCTCACCATGCTCTTCAACGAGATGCCGTTTCCCGAGCGCTTCGCCGCGGCGAAGGCGGCCGGCTTCAGCGGGGTCGAATATCTCTTTCCCTACGATTTCGACAAGGCGCTGCTGCGCGAGCAGCTCGAAGCCCACGGGCTGACTCAGGTGCTGCACAACCTACCGGCCGGAAACTGGGCGGCGGGCGAGCGCGGCATCGCGATCCTTCCCGACCGCACGGCCGAATTCCGCGACGGCGTGTTCCGCGCCATCGACTATGCCAAGGCGCTCGATTGCGAGCAGCTCAACTGCCTCGTCGGCATCGCACCCGTCGATGCCGATCCGCGCGAGCTCAACGAGACGCTTGTGGGCAACCTGCGTTTCGCGGCCTCGACCCTGGCGCGAGAGAACATCAAGCTCCTGGTCGAGCCGATCAACACGCTCGACATCCCCGGCTTCTATCTCAACGGCACCGAACAGGCGGTGCAGCTCATATCCGACGTGCGCTCGAGCAATTTGTTCATCCAGTACGACATCTATCACATGCAGATCATGGAGGGCGATCTCGCCCGCACCATGCAGGAATATCTCGACCGCATCGCCCATATCCAGCTCGCCGACAATCCTGGCCGTCACGAGCCCGGCACTGGCGAGATCAACTATCCCTTCCTGTTCCGCCATCTCGATGCCATCGGCTATCGCGGCTGGATCGGATGCGAATACAAGCCGCGCACCACGACGCTGGAAGGCCTGTCCTGGCACGCAGCGCAGACCTTCGAGACCTGAGGACATCTGGACATGATCGATATCGGCTTCATCGGACTTGGCACCATGGGACGGCCGATGGCCGGCCATCTTCTGGCCGCGGGCCATCGCGTTCTCCTGCATGACGTCGCCCCGGTCGCGCCGGAGCTGATCGCGGCCGGCGGCGTTGCCTGCAAGTCGAGCAAGGAAGTGGCGGAGGAGGCGGATGCCGTCATCATCATGGTGCCGGATACGCCGCACGTCGAGGCCGTGCTGTTCGGCAAGGACGGCGTTGCCGCTGGCATCTCAAAAGGCAAGATTGTCGTCGACATGAGCTCGATCTCGCCGCTGGCGACGAAAGAGTTCGCAAAGAAGGTCGAGGCGCTCGGCGCGGACTATCTCGACGCGCCGGTGTCGGGCGGGGAAGTCGGCGCCAAGGCGGCGAGCCTCACCATCATGGTCGGCGGGCCGGAGCGCGCCTTCAACACAATGAAGTCTGTGTTCGACAAGATGGGCAAGAACGTGACCCGCGTCGGCGCCAATGGCGACGGGCAGACGACGAAGGTCGCCAACCAGATCATCGTCGCGCTGACGATCGGAGCGGTGAGCGAAGCGCTGCTGTTTGCGTCGAAAGCCGGTGCTGATCCGGCGCTGGTGCGGCAGGCCCTGGTGGGTGGATTCGCTTCGTCGCGGATTCTCGAAGTGCATGGCGAGCGCATGGTGAAGCGCAATTTCGAGCCGGGCTTTCGGATCGAGCTGCACCAGAAGGACCTCAACCTCGCGCTCGAAGGCGCTCGCTCGCTGGGACTGTCGCTGCCGAGCACGGCGGTGGCGCAGCAATTATTCTCGGCCTGCACCGCGCATGGCGGCAAGGCCTGGGATCATTCGGCGATGGTGCGAGCGTTGGAACTAATGGCGGGGCACGAGATCGCCGCTGCGGAAAGTGTTACGCCGTAACAGGTTTCCGTGGTGATGGCGCGTGTTTGGTCGCGGGGGAGCCGGAACGACGATCCGGCCCCGTGGTTGGAGGCCTTAGCCTGTCAGAGCCGAACTTGCGCGAAAGCGGGTCATGACCCAATCGGCGGCAGCGGCGAGCGCAAAGCCGATACAGGCCGTTCCGGCATCGACCACAAAATCCTCCAGCCGGGCATGTCGTCCTGGCGCCCAGAATTGCATCAGCTCAAGCACGCCGATCAGGACCACCGCGGCGGCGGCGACGGCCCAGCGGCGATTCCGGTAAGCGAGGCCGAAAGCCAGCCCCACCAAGATGAAGGCGAGGGCATGCTCACTATCTTGGCCGAGGTCGGAATGCGGCCGCAGGCTGGGCGGGCTGAGGGTTGCGAAGGTAACGGCGGCTGCGAGCAGCCAGGCAAAAAAGCGAACAAAAATGGACATCCGGTGCCGATAGCACGGATTCTCGACAGCAGGTATCAGATCGCCGTGTAGTTAATTACGAAACGTTAAAGTGGCTCGCGCACGCCGAGGCCGTGCATGAAGCGCTCCCGGATCTGTACGGGGTCCCGGCGGGTGGTGCCGACCCCCGGCTTGTCGTCGATGCGGACAGCGATCAGGCTCGGCTCCGAGGCAGTCATGGCCTCGTCGACCAGCCGCTCGAAATCCTCCTCGTCGGCGGCCCAGGCGCTGTTGGCTAGCCCCGAGCCGGCGGCGATGGCGACGATGTCGGCGACCTGTGCCGCCGGCGTCGGCTGCGCGCCGGTGATCTGATAGATGCCGTTGTCCATCACGATCATGATCAGGTTCTTCGGCTTCAACGTCGCAATCGTCGAGAGTGCGCCAAGCTGCATCAACAGCGAGCCGTCGCCTTCGAGCGCGAAGACGCGGCGATCAGGCTGCGCCAGGGCAACGCCCAGCGCGATCGGGAAGGCGAGGCCCATGCTGCCGAGCATGTAGAAATTCTGCGGGCGATGGCCGGCGGCCCAGAGGTCGAAATTGGTGTTGCCGATGCCGCCGATCACCGCTTCCTCGTTCTTGAGCTTCGCGATCAGGCGCGAGGTGACATCGAAGCGGTTCATCACTTTGGTGTTGCCAGTGTTCATGGCCGGGCTCACTTGTCGAAAACCTTGCCGCCCGTGAGCAGCGGGTTGAGGATCAGCGCCACCGGCGCCTGCGTCGTGACGGCCTGCTTGATCGAGCGGTCGGCGATGAATTCGAGTTCGTCGAGTCGGGTGATGGTGTGATGCTCCAGCGCCAGCGAGTCCAGCACGGGGCGCATGGTGCGACAGACCAGCGACTGGCCGTAGTTGAACTCGCCGAGCGTGCCGCGCTCGGACACGAACATGATCAGCGGGATCTGGTAGGGCACCGCGAGCGAGGCGAGCACGTTAGCGAGCGTGGCAAAGCCCGAGGTCTGCATCAGCATCGCGCCGCGCCGTCCACCCATCCAGGCGCCCGAGAGGATGCCCACGGCCTCCTCCTCGCGGGCGGTCGCAAAGGTGGTGAAGAAGGGATCGGCGTGCAGGTTCTTGATCAGCGGCGTCAGCACGCGATCGGGCACGTAAGGGATGAGGCTGATCTCGTTCCGCTTCAGGGTCTGCAGGACGATGCCGTGCCAGCTCTTGTCGCTGGAGGCCTGCGCCGCCTGGGTTGAATTATGCTGTTCCGCAATCGCCATTGCGTTCTCCCTCGAGCCGCGCATGCTTCTTGGTCTTTGCCATTGTCCTGGCCGTCGCGGCGGTCTGCCGAACTTGACGCGGCGGGCGGGATTGTCAACATGTCCGGGCCGGCACCGTGATCTGCGCCAGATGGCCTGCCGTGGCCGGCACCGCCATGTCATAAGCGATGATAACGGGAAAAGTTGGGGGAGCATGGTAGGGGGCGCGTCGCGCAGACCTTGCGGATCTCCCTAGAGAGCCGGAAGGGTCCTGATGTCCGTCAACAGCAAGCGCGTCTTCTACGTCAAATATCTGGCCAATCCGATCTATATCGACATCCTGAAGGCGCGGCCCGACGTCCGGCTCGATCGCATCGAAAACGAGAGCCCTGAAGATTTCTATGCGCCGATCCTGAGCGCGGCCCATGTCTACCAGATCGGTGCGGCCCGCGATGAGCTCGCGCCGCATTTCCATGTCGATGCCGCCTTCCTGAAGCGCACGCCGAAGTTGCTGCTCGTCTCCAGCAATGGCGCAGGCTTTGATCCCGTCGACGTCGAGGCCTGCACCGATGCGGGCGTCCTGGTCGTCAATCAGTCCGGCGGCAACGCCCATTCCGTCGCCGAGCATGCGCTCGCGATGATGCTGACCCTGTCCAAGCGCATCATCCAGTCCGACCGCCGTTTGCGCAGGGAGCGCGACGTCAATCGCAACGAGCTCGTCGGTAATGAGGTCGAGCACAAGACCGTCGGCATCATCGGGCTCGGCAATGTCGGACGCCGCATCGCGGCACTCTGCAAGGGCCTGCTCGGCATGAAGGTGCTGGCCTACGATCCGTACCTCACGGCCGAGGTGATGGCCGAGCGGGGCGGGGAGAAGGTCGAGCTCGACGAGCTGCTGCGCCGCGCCGATTTTGTCTCGATTTCCTGTCCGCTCGACAAGCGCAGCCGCAACATGATCAGCGTGCGCGAGTTCGGGCTGATGCAGCCACACGCCTATTTCATCACCACGGCTCGCGGCTTCATCCATGACGAGGATGCGCTGCTCCAGGCGTTGCGCGACAAGCGCATCGCGGGTGCCGGTCTCGACGTCTGGTCCAAGGAGCCGCCGCCGCCGGAGCATCCGCTGCTCAAGTTCGACAACGTGCTGGCGAGCCCGCATACCGCAGGCGTTACGATCGAGGCGCGCCAGAACATGGGCCGTATCGCCGCCGAGCAGGTGCTGGAGACCCTCGACGGCAAGCGACCGCCGCGCATCATCAATCCCGAGGTCTGGCCGCGTTATGTGCAGCGCTTCAAGCAGGCCTTTGGCGTGACGCCGGGCTAGGGGCGCGCGAAGTCTGATCGCGCTCCGATCTTTGGTTACGAGGATGAAAACAGAAAGCGGCGGATTTTACTGATGGCGTGAGTGAACGCGTATGACTTGTCCTGTAGATCAGGGTTCATGAGCATATTTTCGATTGCGACATCCGAACTGTCTGCGGTGAGTCTGCGCGTGAGCGTGGCCGCGAGCAATATCGCCAACGTTCGCACCACCGGCCCGCTACCGGCGTCAGGCGGATCGGGCACGTCGGCCGGTGCGGGCAGCCCGAGCATTGGTCCGACGTTTCCCGCGGTTTATGTGCCATTGCGCGTCGATCAGGTCGATCAATCGAGCGGCTCGACGGCGGGCGGTACGGTTGCGACCGTGTCGACAGTCTCTCCGAGCTTTACCGCACAATTCGACCCAAGCGCTCCCTTCGCAAACCAGGACGGCCTGGTCGCAGCGCCGAATGTCGATCTCGCCAACGAATTCGTTGAGCTGGAGATCGCAAAGTCCAGCTTCATTGCCAATGCGAAGGTCATTCAAGCCTACTCAGAAACGACAGAGTCGCTACTCGAAATCACGACGTGATGGCTGATGTCGGCCCTGTCCCGGTAGCCTTCGCTCGTGCGCCTCCACCGGCGTGACACCGGGGTAGGGTGTCTACCCCAGCTTTGCGCCGAGCTGCTTGAAGACGGCTTCGCACGTCATGAGGTCGAGATGGCCGCCGCCCGCGTTCTTGAAGAACGTAATGTCGGACGGTGAGGTCCGTCCCTCCACGCGACCGCCGGCGAGGTCGTAGAGGTCGCCGAGAACATCGGTCTCGCTGATCGCACCATTCGCGATCGGCTGCAGGATGTCGCCAACGCCGTGGAAAGCGGATTCCCGCCGGTCCACGAAGACGCGCGATCGCTTTGCCGCCTCGTCATCGGCCTCACGCGTTTGCGGCGTGTAGCCGCCGACCAGGTCGAGATGTGTTCCCGGCCGCAGGTTGCGCCCCTTGATCAGCGGTGCATGCGACCGGGTGCAGGTTGTGATGATGTCGGCCTCGCGCGTTGCGACGTCGAGGTCTGTAGTCGTTTCGCACCTCACACCGCCGGCCACCAGCCGCCTGGCAAGATCCGCGGCCCGTTCCGGGCTCCGGTTCCAGATCACCACGCGTTGCAGCGACGGCCGGACAGTGCGATGCGCCCGGATCAGCCATTCGGACATCTCCCCTGCGCCGACGCAAAGGAGCGTCTCGGGATTGGGCGCTGCGAGAAGTTTCGCGCCCAGCGCGGAGTCGGCGGCGGTGCGCCAATGCGTGATCTCGGTCCCGTCCATCGCCGCCAGCGGCCGTCCGTTCGTGCCGTCGAACAGCACGCACACGGCCTGCACCGCCGGCATCTTGCCTTCCGCGAGGTTGGCCGGAAAGCTGGTGAACATCTTGCTCGCCATGTACCGGCCGGGATCGACGGCGCTCCGGATGACGTATTGCGCCTTCTCGCCACCGAGGAAGGCGTCCAGAACCTCCATCTTCGGCCGGCGGTGCGCTTCTTCTAAGGCCGCAATGAGGATCGGGAACGTCAGAACCTTCGTGACTTCGGTGTCGGAGACAAAGTGCAAGGCAAAATCCTTATGGGTGAAGATCGGCACTCCGGCTTAGACTCCGGCAGCGGGTTCCGCAATGGATTGGCCGCGGCGTCCGATCGATCTTGATGCGCATCAAAATCTCCTTCCCTCGTCCGGCCTAAATGGGACTAAGGTGCTGCCGGGGCAGCAGGAGGACCCCATGTCCATCTATGTCGTCAGGTTCATGAAGGACGTGCTCGGCGAGTACGGCCGGCAGAGGGAGATTTGCCAGGGCACGCTCGAAATCGACGCCACCGACGAGAACGAAGCCAGGGAGCGGGCGAAGGCAAAATTCTGCAAGGACCAGGCGTTGCATCACTGGTCGCTGCATGCCGACCGCATCCAGGTGAGGCAGGCTGACTTTCCGTCGTGAGGATCTAATGCGCGACGCGATTGGATGAAGTGTCATCGCGCCTTCGCTTATTGTTTGAACCCTACCGGCCCGGCGCCGCGACAGGCGGGGGCGCCGTCGTCCCCGCGCCGAGCGAACGCTGCACCATGACGGTGTCGGACCAGCGGCCGTGGCGGTAGGCGACA
Source organism: Bradyrhizobium sp. NAS80.1 (assembly GCF_001908205.1). Lineage (GTDB taxonomy): Bacteria > Pseudomonadota > Alphaproteobacteria > Rhizobiales > Xanthobacteraceae > Bradyrhizobium. The sequence continues at coordinate 4,000 of NZ_LGHL01000106.1, read as the reverse complement.
CCGCACAGCAGGCCGGCGCGCGCGAAGCCGAACTTCTCGTGCAGCGCCAGCGAGGGCGCGTTGTCGGCATCGATATAGCCGATCATCTGGCGGAAGCCGGCCGCGGCACAAGCATCGATCAATTCCCCGAGCAGCAGCCGGCCAACCCCGCGGCCAAGATGCTCGTGGTGGACGTAGATCGAATGCTTGGCCGTGTAACGATAGGCCGGGCGCTTGCGGAACAGCGCCGCATAGGCATATCCGACGACCTCGCCACGAAAGGTTGCGACCAGATGCGGCAGACGGGTCTGCTTCAGGTTCTTGCGCCGGTCGCGCAGATCGTCCGGTTCGGGCGCTCCGGTTCCCTCGACATCGCGCGGCACACCATTGCGGACGTGATGGCGGTAGATCGCCAGCATCGCCTCGACATCGCTCTCGCGTGAGGGACGGACCAGGACCGGCTCATCATCCGGGCGCGCAACTGCTGTTTCGTTCATCGGCATCTACTCGGCAACGACGTAAGTATAGAGCCCGATGCGGCCGTTCGCATCGATCTCCTTGTAAACGCCCTGGATTTCCACATCGAAGCCCGGAAAAGTGTTGAAGCAGGTCTCGAACATCTTGAGATAGTCCACCATGGGCTTCGCCCGGTCCGTCAGCCGCTCGCCGGGCACGATGGTGGCGATGCCGGGCGGATAGACCACGAAGGGCGTGGTGGCGATGCGGCCCGCAATCGCCTCGATCGGCAAATAGTCGACATCGTTGCGGAACAAATAGCGCGCGGCATCGCGGGGCGAGATCGCGATCTCCGGCATGTGCTCGGGCATGAACTGCCGTGCCTGGAGCGCGCTGACATCGGCCGCGCGGAAGAAGCGGTGCATCTCGCCGCAGAGGTCGCGCAGCCGCACGCCAGCATAGCGCGCCTGCCGCCGCTGGTAGAATTCGGGAATGACGTCCGCCAGAAGCGCGTTGTCGTCGTGCAGCTTCTTGAACGCGACGAGGCCGGAAATCAGCGTGCCGGCCTTGCTCGCCTCGACGCCGGGGGTGAGCAGGAAGAGCAGGGAATTGAGGTCGTTCTTCTCGGGCACGATGCGGTTCTCACGCAGATATTGCGCAACGACCGGAGCCGGGATGCCGTGCTCGGCATAGGCGCCGGTGGCGCGGTCAAAGCCGGGCGTGAGCAGCGTCAACTTGTTCGGGTCGGTCATGGCAAAGCCTTCGGTGAGGCCAGGGAAGCCATGCCAGGTCGTGTCGGGGGAGAGCTGCCATAGCGCGGGATTGGTGGCGAGCTCGTCGGTGGACAGCGTTTCCCAGGCGACGTTGTGCGGGGCGCCGGGGCGGCTGGCATCGGGAATCGCGACGCGGTCGGGGACGAAGGGTTCGAAGAACCAGCGCCGGTCCGGATTTTGCTCCTTCTCCTCGAACTCCCTGCGCATCGCGCGGATTTTCTTGCGCAGCTCGATGCCGAGCCGGATCGTGTCGTCCCAGAGCACTTCGCCGGAACGGCCCTTCATCATCTGTGCGCCGACGTCGAGCGAGGCGAACAGCGGATAGAACGGCGACGTGGAAGCGTGTTGCATGAAACTCTCGTTGAAGCGGCGGTGCTCTACGCGCCGCTTCTGGCCGCGGATATGGCGGTCCTTGATGTGGATTTGCGAGGCCTGCGAAAAGCTCGCGAGCTGCTTGTGGGTTGACTGCGTCGCGATGATGCCGGGCGCCTCGGGAGGAAGGTTCGCCAGGCCCATGGCGAACCGGCCGGCGTAGAGCGGATGGAACTTCATGAAGCCGGCCCAGGCCTCGTCGAACAGGATGTATTCGCAGAGATGGCCGATGCGCTTCAAAATCATCTCGGCGCTGTGGATCGAGCCGTCATAGGTGCACTGCTCGACGACCGCGACACGGAAGGGGCGCTCCTTGCGCCAGGCATCCTTGTCCGTGACCAGCGGATGGTTGCGGATCGCTTCGCGCAAGGCCTTCTCGCCGAGCGCATCCCAGCGCATCGGGCCGATCAGGCCCCAGGCGTTGCGGATGGTCGGCACGTAGATCGGGATGCCGCCATTGATCATCAGCGCGCCGTGATGGGCCGCCTTGTGGTTGTTGCGGTCGAACAGCACGAGGTCGCCGTCGGTGACGAGGGCGCCCAGCGCGACCTTGTTGGAGGTCGAGGTGCCGTTGAGCACGAAATAGGTCTTTTCGGCACCAAAGATCTGAGCGGCCTCCTTCTGCGCCTTCAGCGCAGGGCCTTCATGGGTGAGGAGGTCGCCGAGATCGAGCACGGAATTGTCGAGGTCGTCGCGGAAGACGGACTCGCCCAGATGCTCGACGAAGACCCGGCCGATCGGGCTGCGGCTGTAGAACGAGCCGCCATTGTGACCCGGGCAGGTCCAGAGCTGGTTGCCTTCCTCGGCATAATCGACGAGCGCGCCGAAGAACGGCGTCTTCAGCGTCTCGGCATATTGCTTGAGGCGGCTGATCAGATTCTTGGCGATGAAGGGCGGGGTCTCTTCGGAGAGGAAGACGTAGCCGTCGATGAAATCGAGCACCTCGACCGGCAGGTCCTCGAAGCGTTTGCGCCGGATCAGGAGGATGATCGGGAAGTCGAGGCCGCGGCGCCGCATCAGGTTGATCAGCGCCGAGGTCTTGCCTTCCAGGCCCTTCTTGCCCCAGTCCACCACCATGCAGCCGATCGCTGCATCGGTCTGCACCGCGATCTCGGCGTCTTCCAGCTTGCGGGCCCGGACCACCTCGAAGCCGGAGCGCTGGATCTCCTCGATGATCTGGTTGAAGCGGACGCCCTCGAGGTCGTCTGCGTCGAACACAGGTGCGGCGAACAGGAAGTTGAAGCGCTTGAAATAGTCCATGGCGTGTCCCGAATGTGCGAGACCGACAGGTCTCCGTACATTCGATGACAGTCCTATGACAGCGGCGCAGGTCGGCCTTCCTCCTCTTTGGAGGGGGAGGGGAACCGCTAGTGTTTCAGTTCGCCGAACACCACCGTTGGTACCGCGCGGTTGACGATTTCGCGCAGCGCGAAGCTGGATTGCACGCGCGCCACGCGTGGCAGGCGCGACAGCTCGGTGCGGTGGATGCGCTCGAAATCCTGGATGTCGCGAGCCAGCACGATCAGGATGTAGTCGTCGGTGCCCGACATCAGGAAGCATCGTACGACGGACGGACACTTTACCACCTCCGCCTCGAAGGCCTTGAGCGCCTCGTCGCTCTGGCTCTCCAGCGCGATGCGGACCAGCACCGTGGTGGTCAGGCCGAACTGCGTGAGGTCGAGCGCGGCCTGGTAGGCCTGGATGTAGCCGTCGTCTTCCAGCGCCTTCTGCCGCCGCGCCAAGGCGGTGCTGGACAGGCCGACCTTGTTGGCGAGCTCGGTGTGGCTCGCCCGCGCATTGGTCGTGAGTTCCACAAGGATGGCGAGGTCTTTCCGGTCGAGGGCCAAGGTTCTGTTTCCAGCGTGAAAGGGCGCGTCCGCGCCGGAAACCGGCGCGAGGTAACCAAAACTAGCGGATATTTGCACGAAACCAAACCGGTCGCGTCGCTACGATGATGGAGTGAATCAGGATACCGGAAGGGAGCTTAAGATGCGCGTCGGTGTTCCCAGGGAAATCAAGGTGGAGGAATATCGCGTCGGGCTCACCCCGGGCGCCGTCCGCGAATATGTCTCGGCCGGGCACCAGGTGACGGTCGAGACCGGCGCCGGCAGCGGTATCGGCGCGTCCGACGAGGTGTACCAGCGGGCAGGGGCCACCATCGCCGAGAGCGCGCGTGATATCTTCGCCAAGTCCGACATGATCGTGAAGGTGAAGGAGCCGCAGCGAGGCGAATGGGCTCAGCTCCGCGAAAGCCAGATCCTGTTTACCTATCTCCATCTGGCGCCGGATCCCGAACAGGCCAAGGGTTTGCTCGCCTCCGGCTGTACTGCGATCGCCTATGAAACCGTCACCGACGCGGCCGGCCGCCTCCCCCTGCTCGCGCCGATGAGCGAAGTCGCCGGCCGCCTCGCCATCGAGGC
>NZ_LGHL01000105.1 GCF_001908205.1 Bradyrhizobium sp. NAS80.1 | reverse complement strand
CCTTAGCCTCTCGCGCCCGACGCTGCCGCGTCCACCGCAAGCCCGGCCCTGCGAAACGTGACGACACAAGTTCGCCCCTCAAGGGTGAGCCGGGATGGGCGACACATACGATATTTCCGAATTTCGGTAAAGTGGAATATTTTTGCGGGGAGGGATTGACGGGGTGGCGGTGTTTTGCCCGACGGGCAGCTTCCGCTTAGGCGGCGCGATGACGGCTTGATAAACAATGCTCGAATTTCGGCAGCGCAGAGACACAACGACCAGAGAGAGCGTGTGTGCGTGTGCGCAAGCCCTCGCTGCGAGGGTAGCCTATTTCGGGATCGTCTCCTTGAACCAAAGAAAAATTTGCCAGATGCCGACGCCGATGGTGATTGCCGTTGCGAATAGTCCAATAGCTTTCGCGTAGCGGCTCTCGAAAATTCGATCCAACGCGATGCCAAACCCGCGCGATGCTGTGCGCAACTTTCCGGAAACAAGCTTACGAATAGCAGAATGCAGGAAGCCAACTTTGCTCAAAGTCGAATTGTGCATTCTTATGAATTCATTGTTTTGAAAGGCCTGCACCTCTTCTTCGCCAGTTAAAAAATGCCGGTGAATACCTCCGTTCAATTCCATCAGTGATTTCAACTTCGGATGAGATGCATAGTCGCCACCATAGCGATCGGCCAGCAGGTCATTGAGATTCAACCTTCGTTCGACCGGAATCACAGGCGCATCATTACCACCCAGAACCCTGTACCGATGCTCCAAGTGCTCGAAACCATAGGTAAGGTTTCGCATATTCCAATGAATCCAATATTTATCTCGTCGGTCGCGTATAAACGCGTAGAAGCTTCTTAGCAATTCGCGCTCTACCTCATCGAAACGATCTCGAACAAATTCGCGAGGTATGCGGAGCTCTTCAGCTACTGCATGAGTTGAAAAACTAACCGTCTGCTCTGTTGCGTAGTGAGTAATGGCTATCGATGTGATGCGCGGGGAAAGAGCCTCATTGTCATCATATAAACTTTGACAGGAATAGTGAATAACATAAAAGTTTTCTGGGTGCGCCTTTGTCTCTCTCATAAACTCGGCGCTGTTGACCTTGCCCCCAAGTTTTATCCAGTTCTGAGTTCGCTCCGGTGGTTGGATTTGCCCGGTTGGGCGGTGGGAGCGACGGGAGCTGGCGCGGAGCCTTCGGCATAGCGCAGCGCCAGATCCCGTCGCGGATGGCAGGTGAAGGCGAACTCGGACGGCGTTTTCCATCCGAGCTGAGAGTGTGGTCGTGCGTCGTTGTAATCGGCCTGCCAGCATCCGAGCGCGACGCGGGCCTGGGCCAATGACGTGAACAGCGTCTCGTTGAGCAGTTCGTCCCGCAGCCGTCCGTTGAAGCTCTCGATGAAGGCATTCTGCATGGGCTTGCCCGGCGCGATGTAATGCCATGCGACGTGGCTCTGATCGGCCCAGCTCAGGACGGCGTTGCTGGTGAGCTCGGTGCCGTTGTCGCTCACCACCATCCTGGGCTTGCCGCGCTCGATCATCAGCCGATCCAGTTCCCGTGCCACCCGAGTGCCCGAGAGCGAGGTGTCAGCCACCAGAGCCAGGCACTCGCGCGTGCAATCATCAACCACGGTCAGGATGCGGAAGCGGCGGCCATCCGTGAGCTGATCCGACACGAAGTCGAGCGACCAGCGATCGTTGGGGGCCATCGGCACCGTCATCGGCGCCCGGGTCCCGATCGCCCGCTTGCGGCCGCCACGGCGACGAACCGCGAGCCTCTCTTCCCGGTAGAGCCGGAACAGCTTCTTGTGGTTGACCAGGTAGCCCTCCCGCTTGAGCAGAACATGCAGGCGTCGATAGCCGAAGCGACGGCGCACCTCGGCGATCGCCCTCATACGTTGGCGCAGGGCGACATCATCCGCGCGGCTCGTCAGGTATCTGATGGTCATGCGGCAACAGCCGATGGCTTTACACGCCCGCCGTTCGCTCATCCCGTGGGCCCCCTTGAGATGCGCGACAGCTTTCCGCTTGGCCGCGGGCGTCACCACTTCTTTCCCAACAGGTCCTTCAGCGCCGCGTTGTCCAGCATGGCATCGGCCAAAAGGCGCTTCAGCCGCGTATTCTCGTCCTCCAGCGTCCTTAGCCGCTTGGCTTCCGAGATCTCCATCCCACCAAACCTCGCTTTCCATTTGTAAATGCTGGCGTCGCTGACGCCGTGCTTGCGGCACAGATCGGCGACCGAGACGCCGGCCTCGTGCTCCTTCAAAATCCCGATGATCTGTTCTTCCGAAAAGCGGCTGCGCTTCATGCTCTGGTCCTCGTTTGGGCCAGAGCGAACTTCAAACTGGATTAAGCCCGCGGGGCAAGGTCACCAGCGTTGGAGCAGCCGGAGTACAGTCTCGAATGAACCAGCACTGCTTCTTGAACCAGTCAATATTATCCTGAGTTGCCGTCAAGGCTGCAGCAGACGAAGCACCGTCGGCACGTAGCAATGTCCTATCCCGCAAACTGTAATCTGCATGCATCCGTTGCGGCGACGACATAGGAACGGTCGTGTTCCTTTTCCTTACCGAACATGCTGCAAAGCGAGAAGGGCCGTCCCACCGGCATTGGGGGGAACTCCCAGCCAGTCGGCAACTTTCTTGGATCGTCAAGCCCCCAATCAGTCAAACGCTTGTCCTGAATGGCTTTATCGATCGCAGTATAAAGGCTGAAATCGGACCGCCGAATAATCTCCATGATTGAAGTCGATCCGCTTCTCTCGATTACGCTCCAAGTCTTGGAGTTGTCGACCGTCGGCTTCCAATCGGGGATATTGCCGAGCAAGCCGTCATCCCCTCCCTTACACGCCATCTGAGATCGATCGCAGAGATCTTTGGCAGAGATTTCCTCCTCGTTTTGTGCGTCGTACCCTACTTTTGCATGGCCATCCCCGGCGCCGGATTTGAACTCGAGCGCCGCTTTGAGCTTTTCCTTCACGTCAGCCGTTGACTGCTTTGCCTGGCTGATCATCTCCGCTTCGAAATGTTGCACGCCGCCAAGCGTAACGGTCTGAGGCACGTAATGACCGAATTCACTGAAGATCAGCTCAAGCGCCTCGATTATTCGAACTTTGTCTTTTCCGTATTTTTCAAACGCAGCTTTCAATATGTAGGTAAGTTCGGGCGACAGAGATAGGCAGTTTGTCAAAACAAGCTCAGTCTTCTTCCGCGTCCAACGGAGACTGACATAAACCCTTTTGCTGTAAGTCTGGAGCGTTGTATCCTTTTTATACTGGGCGTCGACCGACGCTTTGATGTAGCTCGACATCGCGGATTGAGAGCAAAATTTGTATTTCCCAGATACAGACAGATCAATGATCATGTTTGCGTGAAGCCTGCTTTGCTCCACCGTCGTCTCCACCAACGATTCATCGATTGCATCCGGCCCGCTAATCGCGTTCCTGAACCCGGCCCTGAGATCCCAGTAGAAGGCGGGCCGCGTGGCAAACGCGATTGGATAGTTCGCCGGGTCCAAGGCGTTTCTGATGTCGTACGCTTTGGTCAGCGTCTCCTTGTTCGCGAGGTACAGCCACTGCCAGTCCTCCAAATCAGCCGCGCTGTACCAAGGTGACTTCTTGTCTCGCTTGGCCACGTAGTCTTGCGGCAACTTGAACACCGTGAGCTTTCCGTCTCTTTCTGCGGCGAATTCCGGCCACTTCGCATTGGCAATGTTGATTCGCCCGTCCGGAACCTCCGTACCTTCCTTCGTCTTGTTTGGTTTGTTTTTGTCCGTCTTCTTGACTGCGGCCCCAAGCGCGGCTGCAATGATGTCGATCGCGCTATCGCGCGCCCCGGAATCCGCCAGTTTCTTCCTGGCTGTCGCCTCGACCGTGGTCGGCTTGTCGCCGAGATCGCTGACCTTGGTCAGGTTGGCTTTCTTCAAGGCGGCCTTGGCCTTATCCTTGTCGTCCTGCTTACAACTCGTCCCGTCGATGACCGCGTCGACTGTCCCGTTGTCCTCAGCCACCTTCTTCGGATTTTCTGCACGCCAAGCCGCCAGCAATTCGCCCTTTACAGCCTTATTCACGTCGCCATCCAATTGGACTCCTTCGAGGGCGGAGTCGATCTTTGATCCGGCTGTTTTTTCGTCCTTACCCAGATCGCTGACCAAATTGAGGGTTTTCGATTTAAATGCATCCCCAACCGAATTGATTTTTTCCAGAGGCAGTTTTTCGACGCCCACCAGGAGGTCGGCTATTTTTTGGCTTGCCATTATGATTTTCCTTTTACTTGATCGATTACATCACTTCGGCACGCTCCAAGCAGAATGAGGTTAGTTACATTTATCGCTGACTTCGCAAAAGAAGTAGTCAGCGGGATTCGAACCGCGATTTCTGAAATGAAACCACGCAGATTCATGATTATTTGTGCCGTCAACATTCCAGGTTAACTGGCCACACCAGCCCGACATATCTTTGCCCGGCTTTAACTTGGTCAGCGCGTATACGATGATCTTTCTGGCCTTTTTCGCGCAAAGGGCGGGTGGGTCTTCGTTTGTAACGATCACGGCCCTGTTCGATTTGAACGACGTAAAGCCATTCTTGTAGGGGAGACCTCGAATGTCGTTCGAAGTCTCTCTGGTCTCGGCAACGCTCGAAAACCGAGCCGTCGATGGTCTCATTGATGCGCGACGTCGTGGCCTGCGTTCCCTTCTCCGGCGCTAAGCCGACGGGCCGATAGAAGGGTCGGCTGATGAAGCGGTAGAGACCCCTTCTATCTGCGTCGCTGGAACGAATTGCTGTCGCAGGTCGGAATCGACGGCGTCATCATCAACCGGTACTGGGACAAGACCAAGGGCGAGATGATGGAACGCTGTCTCAATCAGAACCTGCTGCGGGACCTCGCCGGCGAGTCCCTCTCCTGCGCCCACCCTGCCGCTGGCCGATGGGTCAAATCGGCGGCGGGCCGGCATACCCATTGTGGTCATTGCGTCCCGTGCATCATCCGCCAGGCCGCTTTCGATCACGCATGGAGCCGAGGCAGCGATCCCACCGGATATCGGGTCGACATCCACCAGAACCGGTTGAGTACGCAGACGGCGGAAGGCAAGCAGGTGCGGGCGTTCCAATACGCCGTGGCGCGCCTCGCTGGTCGCCCCGATCTCGCCCGCGTCCTGGTCCACAAACCGGGACCGCTGCTCGAGGACATCGCCCACCTCGACGGGCTCGCCGGGGTCTATTCGCGGGGCATTACGGAGGTCGGCGAATTGCTGCGCGACGTAAAGACGTTCTCACCGGCGGCGGAAGCCGAGATGACGGCATGAGACTCGTCGATTTTCACTGCCACCTCGACCTGTATCCCGACTTCGAAGCGCTCGTCGCCGAGAGCGACCTGCTCCGAATCTTCACGCTCGCCGTCACTACAACCCCGAAGGCCTGGCCACGAAACAACAAGTTGGCCTCGTCGACCAAATACGTCAGAGCCGCGCTGGGAATGCATCCGCAGCTGGTCGCGGAACGTTGGCGAGAGATCGATCTCTGGGAAAAACTGCTCGGGGAAACGAGATACGTCGGCGAAGTCGGACTCGACGCCGGTCCCCGCTACTTCTCATCGATGGACCGTCAGATGCAGGTCTTCCGGCGCATTCTTCGCAGCTGCGCCGAGGCCGGCGACAAAATCCTGTCGATCCACAGCGTCAGAACGGCGACCAAGGTTCTCGACCTCATCGAAGAAGAAGTCCCGCAAGGACGGGCGAAGTTCGTGTTTCATTGGTTTACGGGTTCGATCTCCGATGCGAGGCGCGCCGCCGCCCTAGGGTGCTATTTCTCCGTCAACAGTCAGATGCTGGCGACTGATCGCGGGCGGGCGTTGGTGTCGTCCCTGCCGGTTGATCGAATCCTGACGGAAACGGACGGCCCGTTCACGTCGGAAGGCGGCAGCCCGGCCCGGCCGCGCGACGTCGGACGGGCGTTGATGCTGCTCGGTGCTGCGAAGAGCCTCTCACCCGACCAAAGCGCCGAGGTAGTGCTCCGCAATCTGAAGACACTGACAAGCTGAGGGCGAATCTCCGGCTCCGACACACAACCCATTTCGGGAGCAAACTCCTTAGCGGCAACAGAAATGGCACTTCATCGCTCAACTTCCGCCGCGCCCCTGCCGATGGCTTCTTCGCCGCCGCTTCCTTCGCCGGCTTCTTTCCGGCGATCGGCATCAACATCTCTTTCTGGCCCAATCGGCGCGAGCGTGCTCTGCTGCCGCGGGAAGCAGAGTGGACCACATCGGGTTGGCTTGAGATCTCCCGAAACATGGCTCTGGCGGAGAGGGAGGGATTCGCCCCAGGCCTCCGAACAGATCGAAAACCGCAGAAAAAAACAAGGATTTCCGGACAACTACGGGGTTATGTGTACCAGAAATGTGTACCGGAATTGGCCCGCGATGCAGGCAAGCTTCAATGGTGCGTTCGGCTCTGGACGGTAAGTGAATCCTTGAAATGGCGGAGCTAAACGTCAACTGCAGATCGGCACGCAGCAGCAGCGTTGCGATCGGCTGTCCGCAGGTCCTGAGGGGCCATGAGCCGACCACGGTGGTTCGCTTGGACGAGCGCCGTCGGCAGGGGAACTATAGTTCAGGCCTCATCTAGCGCAGCTCATGATGTGCGCGCGCGGGAATGATGGTCTGGCTTCGCAAAGATCAGCCGTTCAGTAGCGCCGCCATCCGACGTCGATCGATAATGCCGGGGTCCGGCGGCAACGCATGACCGTCCAATTCGGCCAGTTTTGCAGCTATGTGCGGCCTAGAGATGACCTCCTGAGGCAGCGCAACGCACATTGCGATTTCAAGCACGCCACGGAACACATCTGCGTCCCGTGATGCAGCAACAAGAAGCCTGGCCATGATCGGGTTGGGTGCCGGTGCCCGCGTGCCCTGTTCCAGGGCGTTCATCTCGGCGATCCGCGCGCGATCCGCAGCGATCTGGTTTCGATAGAACGGGCCGACCTCGCGCTCGGTCGCCGCATCGAAGTCCCGGGAGAATGCTTCGGGATCGTTGATGTGCCGGCGAGCGACGTCTCGGAGCACCTGTGCGTGCAGAAGACCGACGCTCAAGCCCCGCCCGGCGGACGGATTGGTGCACGCCCATGCGTCACCGACGGCGGCGAACCCCGTGATGACGGGTTGACCGTCGACGACAAACCGCCGGTACCGGTCGAGAACCCCTGCCAACAGGCGAACGGGTGTGATCGGCTTGCCATCGAGCCAGTGGGCTTGCTGTGGGCAGGCGGAGACCACACGATCGAACGTGGTCGTATCACGCAAGGCTCGCATCGACCTATTCGTCGACGAGGTAAACAAGGTGACCGACCAGGTGTCGTTGTCCCCGTACGCCGTAACTATCGAGAACAGGCCCTTCGGCGTGAGCGTGCGTCCTGTCCTGCGAGGCCGCCGATGTCCCGAGAAATATCGTGTAAAATAGACGAAGTTGCAGTCTTCGGCTTCTTCGATCGGACTGCGGCCGCCCGCATCGGCGATCCATTCGCCAGCCCGGCTTTGTCGTCCCATGGCGTCGACGATCAGGTCGGCACGAATCTCTTCGCCAGATGTCGTGCGCACGCCTGCGACGTGCGGTACGCCGGGAATGGCCGATGCGCCCGTGATCAGCTCGCGCACCTTGGTCCCCCGACGGATGATCACGTTTGGTGCGGCTTGGGCCATGGCCGCCACCACCCATTCAACGATCGGCCTCCGACCGGCAATACAGCGCATGGCTTCATCGCCAGGGCGCGGCACCCTGTCCGTTATGGTTTGGGGAAGAGAATGACTATCGAGAAAGTCAACCCAAACGCATCCCGCGCGAAGCAGGTCATCTGTCAGCCCAGGCATTTCGCGATCGCTGATCATTCGAAATCGCGAATGGAAACTATGGGGTTGCCTGAATTGGGCAACTCCGGGGCGCTCCCACGAATCCCACCCCTCGATGGAGACGCCAGGCCGATCTGCGGGGTCAGCTTCCAGGACCGTGACGCAGTGGCCGTCGCGACCAAACATGATCGCAGCGCACAATCCAATCATGCCACCGCCGCAGACCAGGACTTTGCTCATCCTTTCTCCCCCAGTTGTCGGGCTTGGCGAGTTCAAGTCGGTAACAGGCGCGGCCTATTTCTCGTCGAGATCCGGCAAGAGTACCCAGCGATGGCCGTCGAAGCGCTGCAGTCGGATCTGCTTGATCGGAATATAATCGGTGGGGCTTGTGCTCAAGGTGATACCAGGCAAGAGCGCAGGCAAGTGCACGCCCGCCAGATGCGTCGCCACGGCCAAGAGGTTCTCTCGCGTCAGGTCGTCACCGCAGCGACGCAGCACTTCGGCGAACAGGGCGGCGTTCGAATAGCCGAGGAATGCAAACTTGTCGTTGGTGTCGCCGCCTGGGTAATAGGCGCGCATGAAGTCAAGCCACGCAAGGTAGTCCGGATCATTTTCCCATTGCGGGTCGCCGACGGTTTTGAAGGACGTCGTCGTCATAATCCCCTTGGACTTTTCGAGGCCCACAGCTGCAAGCACGTCCGTAACCGACGAAGATGCCTGGCTGACAAAACGCGTCGGGTGCCAACCGACCTCAAAGACCTTGCGAAGCGCCTGGGCAGTAGATCTGGGAGTTGCCGCGATGAAAATAGTGTCGGCGCCCGAAGATCGGAGCATCACGACCTGTGAATCGACCGTTGGATCGGTGACCTCATATGAGGCCTTAGCAACGATCCTGCTGCCCGCCTGCGGACCCAATCCTTCCACAAGGCCGGCAACATAGTCTCTGCCGAAGTCGTCGTTTTGATAGAGCACTGCAATATGCGCGTACGGGTTTGCCTGCATGATGTAGCGGGCGGCCAGGGCTGCTTCCGATCGCGCGGGATAGATCAGCGACATCGTCCACGGGAAATGGCCGGGATCGTTCCAGCGCGAGGCTACCGTCTGGATGAATAGATGGGGAACGTGGTTCGAGTTCAGGTACTTTTGAATCGCGGCATTAGTCGCGGTTCCGAGGGATCCCATGATGGCCAACACGTTGTCTTGCTCAACCAGACGACGGGTCTGCTCCATCGTCTTTGCGGGACTGTAGTTGTCATCGAGCGAGATGAACGTGATACGGCGACCATTGATACCGCCGCGCTCGTTGATCATCCTGAAATACGCGGCTTCACTCTTCCCGAACACGCTCAGGGCCGAGACCGGCCCGCTATAGGGCATCGTCTGCCCGATCTTGATTTCAACGTCACTCACGCCGGGACCGTATTTCCCTTGCGCCTGTGCGATCGAAGAGCAGCCGACCCAAATGAGAACGACGGTCCCTAGCAAGATCTCGAGCTTATGTGTCATCGCCCGCCGCCTCCAAGCGATGAGCATGCCACACCGGCCGGCCCGATCCCCACCAGCCAGCCCAGCAACTCCACCGCAAAGCGCGCGAAGGAACAGCGGCCAGCCCATCCAGGCATTGAAGGCTGGATCGCCGGACCGCAGCGACGTCGGCTCCGTCGCCGCCGGTCGCACGACAGCGCAGACGGGCCATTGTGCGCCGGTCCCTCCTTCGCCCTCTCGTCTGGTCCAAAAGCCGTTGGTGGTTCGCATGGCCTGCTCGCTCATGGCATTCTACCCCCTTAAAGAACGATGGTGTTGCCGCTGCGCTCCAGATGCCGCATGATCGGCGAGGCGCACGACCAAGTCTTGCAGCAGCCATGAAAAACTCTGATGGAGTTCTGAAATCGGCGCCGGCCGCCTTTGTCTTCGGACCATTCCGGCTCGATTGCCGCAGGCGCGTGCTGGAGCGGGATGGCACGGCGCTGCCCATCTATCCGCGCGCCTTCGACGCCTTGGTGACACTGCTGGCAAACCGCGACGCCCTGATGAGCAAGGCGAATCTCCTGGACAGGCTCTGGCCGGATTCGACGGTCGGGGAAAACAGCCTCGCGCGGATCGTGTCCGATCTCCGCAAGCTGCTGGGAGACCACGGTGACGCGATCGTGACCGTCCCGCGCCAGGGCTATCGTTTCGACGGCGCGGTGCGAATCGAAGCCCCGACAGAGCCGTCGGCCGAGGCGCGCACAGTGATCGCGGTGTTGCCGTTTCAAACAATGGGTACCGAGACTGACCCGTTGCTGGCCCTCGGGTTGAGCGATGCGCTGATTGCCCGATTGAGCCAGGCCAAGGCGCTGGTCGTCCGCCCCACTACCGCTGTCGCGCACTACCGGGATGACGCCGTGCCGCTGGCTGACGCGGGACGGGCGCTTGAGGCCGACCTTGTCGTCGCCGGCCATGTCCGCCGGCAGGGCGAGAGACTTCGTACGACCGTGCAGGTCCTGGACGTGGCAAGCGGCGCGACGGTCTGGGCCGAACAAGTGGACGATAATGGGGCCGACATCTTTCACCTGGAAGACGCGATCGCCCAGCGGGTCGCCGCGGCACCCATGCTCCGGCATTTTGTTTTTCCAGAACGGATCAGGACCAGCGATGCGCGAGCTTATGAACTCTACCTTCAGGCCCGCGCACTGATCAGCCAGCGCACCATCGAGTCGCTCGCGCGAGCCGGCACATTTCTGCAAGAGTCCGTGGATCGTGATCCACGATTTGCGCTCGGCCATTCCGCGCTCGCCGAGACCTACATGCTCCGCAGCCTGGCCAGCATGGTTCGCGATTCCCGCCCCGCGATCGAATTGATGCCCTTGGCGAAGGCCGCGGTCGGCGAGGCTCTTGCGATCGCGCCGAACCTGCCCGAGGCCATTACGATCGGCGCCTTTATCGGCTTCTGCTATGATTGGACCTTTCGCGCGGCCGAGCAGTCGATCGTTTACGCGCTGCAACTGGCCCCGGGCAATTCGATGGCACATCACTATTACGCCATCGGCTTGAGCGCGATGCGACGGCACGACGAGGCACTGGAGCAAATCCGGACAGCGCGAGAGCTTGACCCGACCTCGACCGTCGTCAACGTGAATGTCGGGGCTACCCTATACTGGGCCGGCCGTTTCGATGAAGCCTGCGCCCAGTTGAAGAGCGTGGTCGCGATCAACCCCGATTCGGCCTACGCCCGCTTCCGCTTCGGCCTGGCGCTGGATGCGGCTGGCCGCTTCGATGAGGCAGTTGCGACCTTCGACGCACTGATTGCCATGCCGGGGGCGAATATGCATGGCACTGTGGGGCGCGGCCATGCCCTCGCCCGCGCGGGACTGTTACGCGATGCACGGCGCGATCTCGATCGGCTGCACGTCATGGCCGGCGAGTGCTATGTGTCCAGCTTCTATCTAGCGGAGATTCACTGCGCGCTGGGGGAAACGGACCACGCACTGGTCCTGCTGGAGCAGGCCCTGGGCGAGCGGCCGGTGATGATGATCTCGCTGTTAAACAATCCGAAATTTCAACCGCTGGCGGACGATCTTCGCTTTCGCCGGATCGTCGGCGAGGTAGGACTCGTTTGACTAGCCCGGTCTCCAAAATCTCTCAATGATCGCGTCCCGGTCATCTTGAATCCAAGTTTGTCCACATAAAGGATCGCTGGGACCCTTGCAGGAGCGGGCTTGCTTTATCAGACCCAGGTGAGAAGCTCACGGAATGTGTTGCGGCGATCAGTTGACTGCGGGCGTCGCCATCCGGATAGTTCGGCCGTGCTCTCGCTCCTTGGACATGTGTTGGTTTTGGACGTGGGCGCATTTGCCCTTCAAGGGCCGCCCACTTCAGAGGCAGCGCGTCCACTCTCGCAGGCCCGAGGTCAGCTAAGGATCAACATGCAAAAAACTCAATGCGTGCAAGTCTTCTGGGTCACCCTCTGAAAGCGGACACTCCGCGACGTAATCGGCATGTCTCAATGGGCCATGAACCGACATGCTTGGCTACACGGCCTTGGTAACCAGCCGTGCAACCGCATCGACGATCTCCCCGGAGTTCGATCGGTTTTCTCTAGAAGCTGAACCTCGGCAGCGAGGAGCAACCCGCCATTGGATGGCGCTGGAGCGCCGTCTGCTTCAGTTCATCGCGTAGCTCTCGCCATCAGGCAAACCGGGACACCGTTGATCGCAGCATGCTCGTACGTCTCCCAGCCAAGGCGCGCATAGAGGGCTTCGTTCTTCGGCGTGAAAAGATAGATCTTGTCGAACCCAAGGCGATCGGCTTCTGAGATCGCGGCCATCGCAAGCTTTGAGGCAATGCCTCTGCCTCGTTGCTCCGGTGGCACAAACACCGACGACAGCCAGGGCGTGAGATGTTTGCGGGTTAATGTAGTCGCGGCGATGTTGGCCGAGCCGACGAGATCGCCCTCGTCGTTTGAGATCGCCACCAGGGAGATCGGCAGCCGCGCCTTATCGCTGGCGCCTCTCAGCCGCTCGGCACGTTGCTCCAAAGTGCCGTCGGGGCTCAGATAGCCAAACTCCGCCTGCTGCCATGCCGCAACGGTCGGAATGTGATGCTTGTGGTCGAGCAGGTGATGGATCTCGATACTCATCTCGTGGCCTTCGTCTTTTAGACGCGTGAACACCTTCAGGCTGTGTGACATTTCGAACGCACGTCGCATAGATAAGCAGCTGACGTCTGTCCAGCGCCCCAAACCTTGGACTTACGCCGTCTTTGTCATTCTCGACCGACCCTGCGGGTTTGGCTGGCGTTCGATGATCTGCTTTTCCCGACACCGACTAAGTCTAGTGCGTGGCAACGAAATGACGCGAAGGGCCATGTGTGGACATAACAGTATCGACGGTTAACTGAATCGGCGCGCCACGGGCGATAAAGTGGGCGCTACTCTTTCGCCGTAGCCATATACCGCGGCCCCGTCACGCTTTCACCCGACATCAGGGACGGGCTGCGAATTTGCAGGACGGCGCGTGCACATCCAAACGCGATCCCGAATGACCGTGCATATCTGGAATTTGTAGTCGCTGAAAAAGCTCTGGATGCCTCTCCGCTTCGCCTTGGCGTGCTCAGGATGAAGACGCCATTCCTGCAAGGCCTCCTCCGTTTCGAATTCGACGATCGTCACGCGCTCCCCGTCTTCGGCGACAAAACCCTTGTGGGAGACGTAGCCGGGAATCGTCCTCGCCAGCTCGCTCATATGCTTTGCCATCGGGCGATACTCATCCTCGACACCGGGATTGAGCCGGGATCGAAATATGGTGACGATCATTGGTCTATCTCCTCATTCTGACGGATCCAATTTGTTGCATTCAGCGGGGCTGATGTAGGCGACCAGGCAACCAGCAAAACATCGCGCCGATCGCCTGAGCGCGCTCGGCATGCGCGCGGCGAATGATGCGCCGCTTGAGCGCTTCCCACTCTTTGGGCGACAGCGATTCGAGATCGATTGATCCAATGTAGGATGCATCACCGTCGGCCATGTCCTGCTCCATAGTTTGTGCCGTGCTACCGGGACCGGCGGCGCAAGCTTTACGTGCGAACCGAAATCACATAAAATGAATAATAATGATGTTTTTATTCTCGTGGAGAGATGGATGGACTTATCGGATCTCCGCATCTTCAGCATGGTGGTGCGGCACGGCGGTGTGACGCGTGCCGCCGAGCGGCTGCATCGCGTACAGTCCAACGTGACCACGCGTATTCGGGGGCTCGAGGAGGATTTGGGCGTTGCGCTTTTCATTCGTGAAGGCAAGCGGCTTCATCTCGCGCCCGCTGGCCAAATGCTGCTCGATTATGCCGATCGTCTGCTGGCGTTAGCCGATGAGGCGCGTATGGCGGTGCAGGACCCACGCCCGCGCGGGGTCTTTCGCCTTGGCGCCATGGACAGTACGGCGGCCGTCAGGCTCCCCGGACCTCTCGCCGAATATCACCGGCTATATCCCGACGTCGTCTTGGAATTGCGCACGGGAAATCCGACGCAACTGGGTACTGCAATTCTTGCTGGCGAACTCGATGCTGCGTTCGTTGCCGAGCCCATCCCCGACGAGCCGTTTGAGAAGGCTTTCGCGTTCGAGGAAGAGCCGGTCATCGTTGCGGTTGCCGATCATCCACCGGTCGGCAAGAAGGGTGCGATGCCACGTACCATCATTGCTTTCGAGCACGGTTGTCCGCATCGCAAACGGCTGGAGGATTGGTACACTAAGCGTGGCGAGATGCCGGAGCGAACGATCGAGCTTGGCTCCTATCCTGCCTTGCTGGGCTGCGTCGTCGCCGGCACGGGCGTGGCACTGTTGCCACGCAGCGTCTTAAGTACGTTTCCCGATAGCAAGCGACTGTCGGTCCACGCGCTGCCGCCAGGCGAGAACCGGGCCGAGACCGTTCTCATCTGGCGCAAGGGAGCGGTCTCGCCGAACATCCGGGCTTTGCAACAGCTCGTGAGCGGCAACAAGCGGACGGGCAGGACGAGGGCCAAAAGTAAAGTCTGAGATCGGCCGCGAGTCGTAGGGTGTAAATCGGCGTGGGGTCCCGACGCCGATCGGCACGATAAGTTCTTGATACCTTCGATATTAGAGGGTGATGTTTCCGAGCCGATCTACACACTGGCGCAAAGCAGGAGAAGGAGCGCGCGCTCCGCCTAGTATCTCGCTGCGCCGCGACTGCATTCCGACCCGCACATGAGAGCACGCCCGTCGGCCGTGCGAACAGACCACTTCCACCTGCCGCGTCTGCGCCGCTTCAGCACGATGTCGAACGCCGCGAAGCGGTCGTCGCCAACCCGGCCGGTCACGCCGCGAACCTAGGCAAGCCGTCACGGAGCTCGTCCAGCAGCCGCTGCTCGCATTCGATCCGACTTCTGTAAAGTTCGCGCTCCTTCTCAGTCTTCGCCCTCGCCAGCAGCAGGCGATAGTGGCTGATAACCTTCTCGCTGCCGCGGATCAGCATGTCTCGAAGGCCGCTCATGACACCGCTCCCATGCTGGAGGAGGAAGACAAATCCTTCGAGGGGAATGTCACCGGTAAGGTCTCGGCAACCCTTTCAATTACCCACAAGCGCCTGATTCAATTGCGGGAGGCTTCGATCGAAGAATCTTGAATCGGATGAATCGCTTGTGATTCATTGTTGAGCACCTGAATCGCGAGCG
>NZ_LGHL01000454.1 GCF_001908205.1 Bradyrhizobium sp. NAS80.1 | reverse complement strand
AAAATACGGGTTGAATTTGGCGAGGATGCCAAGCAACGGCGAGCTAGAGTCAGCAATAGAATGCTCGAACGCCAACTTTCCCGTTACCCGCTGCAGTCATCGGCCCGGAGCGAATGCCTGCTGAAGCCTACATACCGGAAACGATCGAGAAGTTGATCGCGCCGTAACGCGGGGCCAATGCGCAAGCAACTTCATCGCTGCGGCGAAGCTTGCCTTTAGCAATGTCCGAGTGTGGCCTTTCGCGACAGTTTGCGCGGCGCAGGGGCATGTCCGAAGTTGGGGGCAAACCAGAAGCCATCGGCTAAGGGGCAAACCGGCGCTTGTGACCCGTTGCGGAACCAGCCTTGAGCAAGATATCAGCAAGGAGGAAGATCAAAGGCTCAGTAGACGACTATGAGCTTCGTCGATACGATATGCGCCCGATGCGGGAAAGGCAGTGGCTATGACCAGCATGGAGGTCGTGGTCTTAGTGGCCGCCATGTTTGTTATGGTCGGGATGGTCTTCTTCGTGAAGTACATTATCAACCTCTAAAGGCCGAGCGCTTGGCCCACATACTCCGCTCGATAGCGTCGTGTCCTGCGCGAGGCCTTCAGGCGCGCGCGAACATGCGTGAAGCGCTTTCGATGTCCCGCCTGTCCGCCCTTTTCTACGCCTTCGTCGTCCTGCTCGCGGCCTGGTCGCCAGCCTTGGCCCAGAACGAGACGCTGACTGTGTTCGCCGCCGCCTCGATGAAGAGTGCACTCGACGAGATCGACGCGGTCTACATCATCAAGACCGGCACCTGGATCACGGCGAGGTATGCCGCGAGT
>NZ_LGHL01000104.1 GCF_001908205.1 Bradyrhizobium sp. NAS80.1 | reverse complement strand
CTTATCGTCTTCGTAGTACGCACTCTCTACAACAAACCCACGCGGCACCAGACTGGAGCGCTGGAGTGCTTGCTGCATGGCGCTGATTCTCCCCCATTCAAAACGCCAGACATCCCCCAAACTGCATCAAAAGTGAGTCAGAGCCAAGGTTGCACGCCGAAAGGGGGCAATATTTCGGAGCCAGAACACAATCCGGCTTTGGGTCATCGCCTTCGCCTTCCGCTTCCTTTTGCGCCTGGCGCTGCTTGATGCCCGCCTGACGGATTGGGGCGTCGCGCACCTCATGATCGTACTTGCCAGCCTCGCTACCCCACGCGTGCCAGCCGTGGCGCGTCTCACGCGAGAAGATGTCGGCGCGCCGCCAACCCGGCGTACGATCCGCGATCATCTGATAAAGCTCATCCGGCTTGCGGCTGTGCTGGCGCGCGATGCCGTCAAAGATCGATGGAAACGTGATCAGGGGCGGCTTTCCGATGGTGCCGATCAGCACCTGCTCGTGCATTGATCGCGTCCAAAATCCGCAACCCATACGCAGTTTCCCGCGCCTCGTGACCTTGCGCCAGACGATGTTACTTTTGTACGTGACACGCCACGCTTCAAGGCAGGCGAGCGCGTGCGGCAGCATAGGTATGGTGGCCCAACACATCACGATGGCGTCATCCTGGCAGAGATCGCGGACAGGAAGCACCTTGATCGCGTCGAGCGGCATCACGGTGTAATGTGCCTGCGCCGACTTGCCTTGTCCGGCAAGCGAGTAGGTTTGAAATTCCCACGGCGGATCAATCAGCGCGAGCCGGAATGAACGCGGCAACAACGGCTCGAAAAACCAGGGCATGATCGACATGGTACACCTCACGATCCTGCCCCAACGAAATATCCGCGCTGGCCATATCGCTCGGCCGGAGACCGAAAGCTCGCAATGCGAATGCTCCTGACAACGCCTGTGAGCGCCTGTCCCGCCCGGGCAGCGGGTTTGTCGTTGTCCGCAAGGTAGATGACATCGCGGTCCTTGAACACAGCAGCGATCTGTGGGGTCCAGACGGCGTCGACACCATGTTGAACGGCACCAAATCGAGTTCGTCATCAATCTGAAGACGACCAAGGCGCTCGGGATTGAACTGCCGGAGTAGGTTGAAGAGGAAGAACCGCCACGGCGGGAAACGATTGGCGCCCGCGAGCACCGCGGCAAACAACCGGAGCACCGCGACGAAGCGTCCTAGAAAGACTTTTGGGGTATGAGCCTCGGTGGATCTGGCCGGAGTCCGATTGACGAAATCCCGAAGACAAGGCCGCGAAGGTGCACAGTATCATTCAGCAACTCGGGGCAAGTCTTGCCGTCGCCTCTCCGGACGGTCCGGAAAATCTGCTCACCGTCTAGCTGCGAAAGCTACGAGCTTTCCGACGATTGGTCCGTGGTTTCTGGCCGCTTGTTGTACGGAATTTGTACGAAAATCGCAAAAAGTCACGGGTCAGCCCGCTCGGTGCAAAGGTAACAGGCTGTTTCTGATAGCAAAATAGAGCTGGAGCGGGTGAAGGGAATCGAACCCTCGTATTCAGCTTGGAAGGCTGCTGCTCTACCATTGAGCTACACCCGCGTTAGGGGCTCCCTAACACGGCCGGGCGGCGGTCTCAACTGCCCAAGGAGTGGCTTTCGGCGGCTTTTCCCGCTTGCCAACAGGTCCGGTTCGGCCCGGTCCGCCTCCCCTTAACAGCGGTAGGCTTGCTGCCTATATTGGGGCTCCCGAAACCAACGAAAGGAGGTGATCCAGTGTTTTATCTCAAGCGCTGTCACCTCGCTGGGATCGCCAGCTAAGCTTTGAACAGAGGCTTGGCATCGGGGCGGTCTCGGCCCTGGACCAGCGAGCAGGAAATCGGGCGCGACGGGCGACTGCCCGCCGCGCCTTTTCTTTTGAGATTTTGTCCTGGTCGGAAGGAGCGAGCCGGCTCAGATGGCGCGAAGCCGCTCGCGCATGGCGACGGCAGCAATCAGCGTGCCGACGCACCAGGTCATGACGGCGCGGTGTGGCTCGTCACTCAAGAGCACGGTCAAGATGGTCGTGAACAGGCACGGGGCGATCGCCTTGCTGGACCGGCTCGCCAGCGAGAGCAGGAACTGCATCGCGGCGATCGAAACTTGCAGGACGCTCATTGTCGCGCATCGGTTCGAAGGCTTTAGAGGCCGCGGACGTTCAGAAGACGCGGCTGCTTGCCGCGGCGGCTTTCGACGATCCGCTCGCCGCCGTTCTCAGCCGAGCTACCGTAATAGCGGTGATGGCCGCTCTGATCCTGCAAATCCGCCGGCTCGGATTGTCCCGCCCGACGCGCGTCGCAGATGATCCTGATGGTCGACATGGCCGCCTCCGAATGGCTCAGTGTTCTTGGTGGCCATCAGTCGCATCGATTTCGGACAGCGTTCACCGCTCGAGGCGGCAATCGGGTTTCAGGACGGTTTCGTCGCTGGGCCGGCGACGCAATATTTTCGGCGCCGCTATTGTCGGTGGCGGCCGCGGTGATACGTCCTTTGGGTGCGCGCAGCAAAATCAGCGAGGTGACGATGCTTTACGCCATCCTGGCCTATCATGTGGAAGACGAGGTCATGTCCTGGACGCCGGAGGCGGACGCCACGGTCATGACGAACCTGAGAGCTGCCCACGAGCCGTTGCGGGCCAACGGCCATTTCGGCCCCGCCGCCCGGCTCGACGAGACCAGCAAGGCCCGCACGCTGCGCGGGCCCGGCGCCGGGATGGTTCTGGACGGCCCGTTCGCCGAGACCAAGGAGCAGCTCCTCGGCTTCTACATCATGGAGTTCGACAACGAGGACGGCGCGATCGCCGCGGCGCGCGAGCTGCGCAAGGCCAATCCGAGCGCGGTCTACGAAATCCGCCCCATCAAGCTTTTCCTGCCGGCCGACGGGTTCGGCGCGACATCAGGGTGATCGGGGCGCTTTACGTATCCTGGTCCGCCGGTGCGGCATTAAAGCGCCTGATCAGGAGCCCACCGAAGGCAATGAACCAGAGAAAGGGCGCGACATGCGGCGCGAACGCCGCAGCGATCGTGCCTGGCACGAACACGAGCAGCGGAAACAGCGAGGCCATGGTCTCACGGCGCCAGCCGCCGAAGATCGTCCACCACAGCCAGGCATTGAGGCCGGCGATCGCAGTCAAGTGCAAGCCGTAGAGCACCGCGACGGCGCTACTCATGGCGTAATTGGTGTAGAGGCCGTTGGTCACCGGCAGCAGCACGATCGAGAGCAGGAAGAACAGATTGAGGATCACCACGCCACGGCTGCCGACAGGCTGGCGCGCCAGCCGTCGGTGATGGCTGATCCAGAACAGGCCGGCGATGATGAAGCTGAGCGCAAAACCGCCGAGCTTGCCGGAATAGACCCGGGCGAGATCGCTCCAGTCGGGCGCGCTGGTGAAGACTGCGGCCTTGGGCAAGTCATAGGCGAGCAGCGTCATGGCGACGCCAAAAATGGTGTTGCTGAGCGACTCCAGCCGCCGCATCTCGAACTGTTCGGGCTTGAGCTCGGTCATACCGGGTGCGCTTTTCGGGCTGGAACTTTGGGCCGTCTATTCCCTAGGTGTTAAACTCGGCTCCGTCCAGCCGCATTGCGATTCGCTGGCAAATCGCCGATTCTCACCCTTTCACCGGGGCGATTCGTGGCGACATATCTGGACACGCTCAATGCGGAGCAGCGCCGCGCCGTCGAGCATGGCGTGGCCGATGGCGCAACCGTGGGCGGTCCCCTGCTCGTCATCGCCGGCGCCGGTTCCGGCAAGACCAACACGCTGGCCCATCGCGTCGCCCATCTGATCGTTGCCGGCGCAGATCCGCGCCGCATCCTCCTGATGACATTTTCCCGCCGCGCGGCGGCCGAGATGGCTGGCCGGGTCGAGCGTATCGCCCGAAAGGTGCTCGGCGAGAACAATGCCGCGATCATGCGCGATGCGCTGACCTGGGCCGGCACTTTCCACGGCATCGGTGCGCGGTTGCTACGCGAATATGCCGAGCGGATCGGCGTCGACCCCGCCTTTACCATCCACGACCGCGAGGATTCCGCCGACCTGATGAACCTGGTCCGGCACGAGCGCGGGTTGTCGAAGACCGAGAGCCGCTTTCCGGCCAAGGGCACGTGCCTGTCGATCTACTCGCGCTGCGTCAATGCCGAGATGGAGATCGAGAAGGTGCTCGGTCAGCATTATCCCTGGTGCGCGGGCTGGGCGGCCGAGCTGAAGGGACTGTTCGCGGCCTATGTCGAGGCCAAGCAGGCCCAGCACGTGCTCGATTACGACGACCTCCTGCTCTACTGGTCGCAGATGATGAGCGATGCGCTGATTGCCGAAGAGATCGGCGGCCGCTTCGATCACGTGCTGGTCGACGAATATCAGGACACCAACCGCCTGCAATCCTCGATCCTGCTGGCGCTGAAGCCTGATGGCCGCGGCCTCACCGTGGTCGGCGACGACGCGCAGTCGATCTATTCATTCCGCGCCGCCACCGTGCGTAACATCCTGGAATTTCCGCAGAGCTTCTCGCCCCGCGCGGACATGATCACGCTCGACCGCAATTACCGCTCGACGCAGGCCGTGCTGGCGGCCGCCAACGGCGTCATTGGCCTTGCGCGCGAACGCTTCACCAAGAATCTCTGGACCGACCGCACCTCGTCGCAGAAGCCGCAGCTCATCACCGTGCACGACGAGGCCGACCAGGCGCGCTACATCGTCGAGGAGGTGCTGGCCAATCGCGAGCAAGGCGCACTGCTCAAGCACCAGGCGGTGCTGTTCCGCACCTCCTCGCATTCCGGGCCGTTGGAGATCGAGCTGACCCGCCGCAACATCCCCTTCGTCAAGTTCGGCGGGCTGAAGTTTCTCGACGCAGCTCACGTCAAGGACGTGCTGGCACTCTTGCGCTTTGCCGAGAATCCACGCGATCGCGTCGCGGGCTTCCGCGTCCTGCATCTGTTGCCGGGCATTGGCCCCGCAACCGCGCAGCGCGTGCTCGACCAGATGGCGGAGAGCACCGATCCGCTGCACGCGCTCGGCCAACTTCCGGTGCCGCCGCGTACTGGTGCCGACTGGACCGACTTCGTCCGCACGACCCAGAATTTGCGCTATTCGGAATGGCCGGCCGATCTCGAGCGCGTCCGGCTCTGGTACGAGCCGCATCTTGATCGCATCCACGAGGATTCCGAGACGCGCCGCGCCGACCTGATGCAGCTCGAGCAGATCGCGAGCGGCTATGCCTCCCGCGAAAAATTCCTGACCGAGCTCACGCTCGACCCGCCGGATGCGACCAGTGACAAGTCCGGTCCGCCCTTGCGCGACGAGGACTATCTGATCCTCTCCACCATCCACTCCGCCAAGGGCCAGGAGTGGAAGTCGGTGTTCGTGCTCAACGTCGTCGACGGCTGCATGCCCTCCGATCTCGGCGCCGGCACCAGCGCCGAGCTCGAGGAGGAGCGCCGCCTGCTCTATGTCGCGATGACGCGCGCCAAGGACGATCTGCACCTCATCGTGCCGCAGCGCTTCTTCGTGCACGGCCAGGCCGCCAAGGGCGACCGCCACGTCTACGCCTCGCGCACCCGCTTCATCCCTGAATCGCTGGTCTATTTGTTCGAGCGCACCGCGTGGCCGAAAGCCGCAGCGGGCGCGGCCCGCACCGCGGCGCAAGGCCCGAAGATCGATATCGGCGCGCGGATGCGCGGGATGTGGCGGTAGAGCGCGGCGCTCGGCAAGAGGGTTGTGCGTATCTCGAGATAGGACCCAAGAATGGAAACCCAGCATTTCCGAAAGCCGCCTTGTGAGCTGGCCGCCGTCCCTTAAGTCTCGTCGATCCCTCCCCTCAGAGACCTGATCGATGAACGCACCGCTTCAATTCGGACTGGATACCTTTGGCGACGTCACCAGGGACGCCTCCGGCGCGATGCTTGCGCATGCGCAAGTGATCCGCAATGTCGTCGACGAGGCGGTGCTGGCCGACGAGCTCGGCCTCGACTTCATCGGTCTCGGCGAGCATCACCGCGCCGATTTCGCGATCTCCTCGCCTGAAACCGTTCTCGCTGCGATCGCTGCGCGCACCAAGCACATCCATCTCGGCTCGGCCGTGACGGTGCTGAGCTCGGACGATCCGATCCGCGTCTTCCAGCGTTTTGCCACGCTCGACGCGCTCTCGAACGGACGCGCCGAGGTGATCCTCGGCCGCGGCTCCTTCACAGAATCCTTTCCGCTGTTCGGTTTCGACCTCAGGGCTTACGAGGCGCTGTTCGAGGAAAAGCTCGACCTGTTCGCAGCGCTCCTGTCGCAGAAGCCCGTGACCTGGGAAGGCAAGCTGCGTCCGCCGCTTAAGGGTCAGCTGGTCTATCCGCCGGTCGAGAACGGCCAGCTCAAAACCTGGATCGGCGTCGGCGGCAGCCCGCAATCGGTGGTGCGCGCCGCGCATTACGACCTGCCCCTGATGCTCGCGATCATCGGCGGCGACCCTGCGCGCTTTGCGCCTTACGTTGACCTCTATCACCGCGCCTTCAGGGAGTTCGGCCGCCCGGCACAACCAATCGGCGTGCACTCGCCCGGCTATGTCGCCGAGACGGATGCGCAGGCGCGCGAGGAGCTGTGGCCCGATTACAAGGCCATGCGCGACCGCATCGGCAAGGAGCGCGGCTGGCCGCCAATGGGCCGCGATGAATTCGTGAACGAGGCCGAGCACGGCTCGCTCTATGTCGGCTCGCCGGAAACCGTCGCGCGCAAGATCGCCAAGACGGCAAAGGCGCTTGGTATCGAGCGGTTTCAGCTGAAGTATTCGGCGGGGCCGTTGCCGCACGAGAAGCTGATGAAGAGCATCGAGCTCTACGGGCGGAAGGTGGTGCCGATGGTGCGGGAGATGATGGGTGAGCCCTTGGAGACAGCCTGACTACGCTGGCTTCATCAGCCCTAGCCGGCTTGCGCCGACATAGAGCGAGAGCACGGCAGCATTGGACACGTTGAGGCTCTTGATCTCGCCGGGCATGTCGAGCCGCGCCACGACGCTGCAGGTCTCGCGGGTCAGTTGCCGCAGGCCCTTGCCTTCGGCCCCGAGCACCAGCGCAAGCGGCTCGCGCAGCGCGACGTCCGAGAGGTCCTCGCTGCCTTCGCTGTCGAGGCCGACGGTCTGGAAGCCGCGCTCATTCAACGCGGTGAGCGCGCGGGCGAGGTTCTGCACGGTCACCATTGGCACCAGCTCGAGCGCGCCGGAGGCCGCCTTGGCCAGCACCCCGGTCGCTTCCGGGGTGTGCCGCGCGGTGGTGACGATCGCCTTGACTGCGAAGGCCGCCGCGGAGCGCAGGATGGCGCCCACATTGTGTGGATCGGTGATCTGATCGAGCACCAGCACCATGCCTTCCTGCTTCAAGGTCTCGATGTCAGGCGAAGGCAGAGGGTCGGCTTCCGCGAGCAGGCCCTGATGCACGGCGTCCGGCGAAAGCAGACGGTCGATCTCCTGGGGGCGGACGATCTCGGGCGCGACGCGGGTCTCGATGTTTTCTTCCGCCAGCCGCCGGGCGGCGTTCTCGGTCAGCGTCAGCTTGCGGATCCGCCGCGCTGGATTGGCCAGAGCCATCGTGACGGTGTGCCATCCATAGAGGATGACGGGTCCGTCGAGTTGCGAATCACGATCGCGCCAAGCCGGCCGGCCGGCCGATTTCCCGGGCCTGTTGAAGGGCTTAGCCCCGCCGCGGGGCCCCCTGGGGGCAAATTTTCGATCCTTCATGGGCTCGCTTGTGTCACGGGCGCCGGAATATGGCAATTTGGATGCGAGTGGAGGCGATTTTAGCTGTTCACCTCGGTTGACTTTGCCCCACTGCTTCGCCCATAAACGCGCCGGTCGCGCCCCGATCCGGGTTGCCGCGGCCTTCACGTTCCATGGCCGTCTTCGGTCCGCCGGCAAGGCCCGGCCCGATTGTGCTGCCGTCGAGCGGGGGAGTGTCCCGAGTGGCAAAGGGAGCTGACTGTAAATCAGCCGCCTCATGGCTTCGCAGGTTCGAGTCCTGCCTCCCCCACCAGCCTTTTTCCGCAAAGCCCTAGCGGCGTCCCCGTCTCTTCGTAACCGCCTATTTGCGATCACCGCTACGGCACGCTCACGCTAAAAACAAAATGCCCGTCCGCTTCGCGCGGACGGGCATTTCTTCAACTCAACCAATCAAACGATCAGTAATAGCGGCGCACCGCGCGCTGGCCGCCGTAATACGGCGCGCGGTAGCCGTAGCGCGGACCGTAGCCATAGTTCGTGCGCGGCAGATAGCCGTAGCGCGGGCCGTAGCCATAGCGATATGGACGGTAGGCGCCCGGGGCGGCAATGACGCCGCGATAGCCATAGCCGTAGCCATAGCCATAGCCATAGTTGGCGGGGGCAACGACCGCGTCCTCGCTATAGGTCGGATACGGCGCGAAGGCGCCCGGGCCGGTATAGGTCGGACCCTGGTTGACCCAATAGTACTGCGTCGTCGGCTCGGCGAGCTGCGCAAAGCCCCAACCGCCATAGCCCGGGCCATAACCCCAGCTACCGCCGCAACCCGTGTTGCAGCCGGAATAGACCGGTACAACTGGCGCAACCGGCGCGCAAGCAGTGTAGCCGCAATCCGCGGCCACCGCGGCGCCCGCAAACATCACGGCAGCCGCCGCGACCAGTCCCGAAATCATTTGACGCATTACTCTCTCCTGTTGAATTCCGTTCGTTGGATTTTGACGTTTCTTAGCCGGGGGGCCTGCCGGGCAACCCGGGATGCGGGCGCGGCCGATATCGCCGCGGATAGTCGTTGATCTCAGGCGCGAGGATCACCGGTGGCGGATCGACGGGCACGTCCATCTGCGGCGGCAGCGGCGCGGATTGCGCACTCCAGCTCTGGTGGTAGCTCTCGGCCGGCTTCGGCAATTTGCGGTTCGCGGGCGGCTCGACCTCGAGGCGGCCGTAGCCGGGCCGCAAGCCCAGCGTCGGATAATAATGGCCGACGTCGGCGGGCTGCCGCTCGGCGATATAGCGCCCGCCATAAATCGTCGGCTGCACCTGGACGTTCTTGCCCAGGCCCCAGACACCCTCGACGACAGTGTAGGATGCGTCGATGTTGTTGATGATGATCGGCACGCCGGGACGGCCGGGAACGACGATATCAAAGCCCTCGCCGGCAAACGCCGTCGCGGGCAGTCCGATCAGAAAGGCTGCGAGCGCCAGAGCGCGCATGGGAGGATCCCGGTTATCCGGGCGACAACCTATCCGATTGCGGCCCGCAGAGGGTTAAGGCCGCCTCACCAAATTCCGGTAAGCCTAACACGTAGGGATTGCATGCCGCTCAAATGCTGCGAAGCGAGCTAGCGAAGCGTTAACGCCTTGCGGCCGCCGATGCTCGGCGTCGCCCGAACCACGCCGGGATGCATGGCACAAACCGCACATCTTCTGCGCGATCACATCGAAGTGACACTGCTTACGCAAGATCGCGGAACGACTCGTCGACGGTCGCACTTAGCCTGTCGCTTAACGACGGTCTCAACTACATGGAGCAAATACCATGACGAGCCTGAAACTGATCGGCGCGGCTGCTATCGCGGCGTCCGCATTGGCGAGCCCTGCTTTTGGTCAAGCGGCCTTCTCCAATCCTGATGCTTGCCAGTCCGAGTTCCCGAACGCGAATTGCATGAACGCGGGCCCCGGCAGCCCCTACGCGACCAGCCGTCAACAGCGGCATTATCGGCGTACGGCCTACCGCCAGCCGAACCGCTACAATAATGCGACCAGGCCCAACAGCGGCTTCTGGCCGCTGGATACTGCGGGCGCAGTTGCTGGCGCCGCCGTCGGCACCGCGGCGGCCGTTGCCTCAGCTCCGTTCCGCAGCTGGGACAACTCGTACGCCTATGACGCTTCCGGCAGCTACAACCGTGGCGAAATGGGTTGGTACGGCAATTGGGATACTTACGCGGCCCGAAACGGCATCGTTTGCCGGCCCGGCACCTGGATCAAGGGCGAAGACGGTCGCCGGCACATCTGCCAGTAGGCTGACCCAGGTCGAATGCAATAGAACAGGCGGCCTCTAGGCCGCCTGTTTCATGTCCGCGAGGATGATCGCGGGGTTCTGGCACTTTCCGATCAAGTCTGGTATTGCGGCGCGCACGGGCCGGACAGCCCCGGCGCATGCCGGTCCCTGCCCACATCCCAGCGTCGCCGGCTTAGCTCAGCGGTAGAGCAGCGGTTTTGTAAACCGAAGGTCGGGGGTTCAATCCCCTCAGCCGGCACCACGGATTTGCCGGGAATTACCGGGCTTTTCTCGCTTTCAGGCCTCCGGAAGGCGCGGCTAAAACGGAAACAAAACGCGGTCACGTCCGTCGCAAGAACAGGCACAGTTGTTCTTGACCTGTTCACTTCCCGGCGAAAAAGTACACGAGCCCGTAACCCGGGAAAAATGCCGACAACAGCGCATTTAGAATCGATCCGTTTTTAACGCCTCGGATGATTCCCATGATCGGGCTCGCAATGAATACGATAACGACGACCCAATGCCAGATAGACAGCGAGCCCATACGCCCCCCCAGTTAGATCAGACCCATGCGCGGCATAGTCTAATCTCGGCGCGCGTTCAACTCGCGCCAGATCTTGCTCGCCTGGGTCTCTGTCAGCTTCCATCGCTGGAATGTGCCGTCTGCTTCCCCGAGGGTGATGTAGCGTTCGCCGGGCGCTCGCCGTTCAGGCCAAACTCAATCTCATCCTCGGGGCCAATATCTTCGACACGTACTTCCAGAGGCGCGGCATTGTCCGCTGGCGTTATCTCCGCCTACGCTACTAGGAGCGAAGACATCGCGGGGATCATCGGCGCCGAATACAGCCCCCCAATTGCGGAGGCGATCGAGGGTGCGGTGGGACAGCGCGTGACAAGCGTGCTGGTTCTGCCCCGTCGTAAATCACGACGTTGACGGCGCGACGCTGCCTTCGCCGCAAGTCCACGCCTTCCCCTCACTCCTGCCCCACCTCGAACGCCAGCAGCACGTTGCCGGCGACGCCGCCCCATTGGCCGTAGCCGGCATTGGTGTAGAGCATGCCGCCGGCGATGACCGGCCCCGGGCCGTCGATCGCGCCGCCATGGGCAGCAACGCCGTTGACGGCCTTGAAGTCCCGCGCGGTGTCGAACTCCCACAGCAGCTTGCCGTCGGCGGCGGCGTAGGCGCGCATGAAGCCGCTGACGCTGCCGGAGAACACGACGCCGGGGATCAGGCTCACCGCTGCCGACAGCGCGGGGCTGCATTGCAGACGCTCGCCGCAGGCGACCGGAGGCACTTCCATCGCGATTTTCCCGCTGGCGAGATCGAGGCCAAACAGGCCGCCACCCTGGGTGGAATCGAGCTGTAGCGGGCTGGCGCGCGTAAAGCGCACGTCGGAGTTCGCGACATAGACGCGGTCCTGATCGGCGGCCGAGCCCCATTCGCTGCCGCCGAGCGGGCCGCCCTTCCCGATTCTGGTCTGCCACAGGATCTTGCCGCCATCATCGGGATCGAGCGCATGCACGACACCGGATTTCTGCGCGATGACGAGCATGCGCCTGCCGTCGCGCAAGGTCACGAGGATCGGCGACTGGCCGAAATCATGATCGGGCCCGTGATCGTCGGGACAATTGGTCTTGTCTGCGCTGAAGCACGCCACGACAAAAGCATCCTTCGGCGTTGCCTGCTGCTTCCAGAGCAGCTTCCCGGTCGCGAGCTCGAAAGCGAGGATCGCATCGGCGGTTGCGGCTGGCGGATTCGAATAGGAATTGCTGGTCGCGACATAGACGGCGTTGCGCTTCGGATCGATCGTCGGTGCCGACCAGATCGAGGCGCCGGACGGACCGAAGAGCTGCGTGCCCCTCGCATTCTTGCCGGTCGGATGCGGCACTTCCGGGATTGTATAGGCCTGCCAGACCGGCTTGCCGGTCGCGGCCTCCAGCGCGACCACGCTGCCGCGGAAGGTACAGCATTCGTAAGTGACTTGCGAGCCGGCGGCTTCCTCGATCGAGGACACCGGCACGTAGAGAACGCCGGAATGCAGCGTTGGGGCGCCGGTGATGCGCGCGGCCGGATGCTCCTCGACCTTTGTTTTCCAGATCAGTGCGCCGGTCAGCGCGTTCACGGCATAGGCGTTCGCGCGCAAATCACCGAAGAAGATCGCGAACTGATCGGTGCCGGGAAGCGGCGCAAAGCTGATCGCGGCACGCACCGCGCCATCGGTTGCGAATGTCCACAGCGTGCAGCCGCTTCTGGCGTCGAGCGCGCGCACCTTGCGGTCGGTGCCGCCGATGAACAGCAGACCGCCTACGATGGTCGGTGGCGCAAAGGACACCGAGGCGCCGGGAAATGCATAGGCCCATTTCAGCCGCAGGCGCGGCACCTGCTCCGCGGTCAGGCCCGCCATGTCGGCCGGCTGGAAGCGGCTATTGTTGACGTCGACGCCCCAGCCGTTCCAGCGAGGACCGTCGAGCGGTTGCGGAAAACCGCTGACCCGCTGCGTGCAGCGGCCCTGCGCGTCGGCTGCGCTAGCCTCGGTCGCGGCCTTGCCGGTGACGAAGGAAGCGATCGCACGGCGTTCCTCGTCGCTACGGTCCTTCGCCATCGCCGCCATGCTGCCGGAGGTCAACGTCCCCAGCACATGATCGAACGACATCGCCTGCATGGCGCTGCGGCCCGGCACACGGCTCTGGGCATCTCCGCCATCGTGACATTGCGCGCAATGCGCTGCGTAGAGGGCGGCGCCGTCCTGCTGCGCCAGTGCCGGCGCGCAGCACCAGATCAGCATCGCAGCTACCACTACACTGGGTCTCATGGCGTGCTCCAGCACCGGTACCGGTACCTTAACGCGAGATGGCTTCAC
Organism: Bradyrhizobium sp. NAS80.1; assembly: GCF_001908205.1. Taxonomy (GTDB): domain Bacteria; phylum Pseudomonadota; class Alphaproteobacteria; order Rhizobiales; family Xanthobacteraceae; genus Bradyrhizobium. Next base: position 34,226 of record NZ_LGHL01000104.1, on the reverse strand, counting down.
ACAACCCCAAGTATATTGCGCCCAAGTATACTGCGCCAAGTGTACAGCGGCAGCAAGCGCCGAAGGAACGGATGTTCCGTCGCGTTTGTCACATATCCGTGGCAATGCCGGCGATATGGGGCAGTTCGTCCAGCCGCCAGAGCCCGAGGCTCTTGTCTCGCCAGCCGCCACCGCCCTCCTCGCAACGCTCGTTGATCAACGCGCGCGGCGCCGGCCAGTTGAACGGCGCCTTCTCCATGTTCAGCGCGCGCCAGTCGCCGTCTTCGCAATCGCGATTGCCGTCCCATTCGGGGAATGTCGTGACCAGCAGGAAGCGCGCGCCACTGTCGCGAAAGCGAGTGACGGTGCGAGCGATGTTCTGAAAGCTCAGATGCACCAGGCAGTCGCGGCACAGGATTATGTCGGCAAGCGGCAGCGCATCGCGCGTGATGTCCGCAACGCGAAACTGGCCGGCCAGTTCACCCCGCGCCGCGCGCTCGCTATTGGCCTCGATCAGCGACGGCACGATGTCGATGCCGATGTAATCGACATCGAGCTTCATGCGGCCGATCCAGCCGGCATCGCCACAGGGCGCATCGAGCAGCGAGCGCGCCCCGAGCCGTTGCAACAGTGCCGGGAGTGCTTCCCGGATTGCGGCGGTGGCGGGGTCCTCTGAGCCAAGGCCTGACACCGAGGTCGCGGCTCCCCAAAGGTTCGTCCTCTCTATCCGCTCGAACCGCGCGGCGAGATCGAGGCCAGCAAAGTTCTCGCGGTCGGCGACGAAGCGTTCGTGGGCGAGCACGGCTGGACGATTTGCGATCATGGGATGAGGCTCACATCAAGATTCCGTCGCGGGCTCACTATATAGACGTGGCGTCGCGTCCAAAATCATCGGCCCCTCCTTCAAGCCGGCTTCTGCCACTCCATGATGTGGAAGAAGGGCACGCGGCGATGATGGGCAATTCTGTCGGGATCGCCGGCTGTGGGCTGCGGTTCGACGAACAGGCGCAACTGCAGGCCGTGATCGAGCAGGAGCGTCATATAGGTGCTGAGCGGACGATGCCAGTTCTGGACACGGATGCCGTTCCAGCTCACCCAGATCGGCCGCTCGTCCATGTAGTGGTCGATCGAAAAGCGCGGGATACCCTCGCGGTCGCGCATCCATCCATCGGGCTGGCCTGCTGTGTTGAAGCTGGTCAGGTTGGCGATCAGCAGCGTGCCGCCCGGCCGCAGCGCGGCCACCATCTTCGCGATGGCCCCAGCGAGATCTGGTATGTCGATCAGGCTGAGATAGCTGACGACGAGATCGTAGAACGCATCGGCGTCGATCGTCTCGGCCCTGCCGAGCCGATAGTCGCCATGCGGGTCCAATTCCCGAGCAGCGCTTCGGTCGGATCGATGCCGGTCGTGCAGATGCCGGCGCGCTGCATGATGCGGCAGAAGCGCCCCTCCCCGCAGCCGACGTCGAGCGCATTGCGAAACCCGCGTCCCTCGATCCGCGCCTGCATTGGCGCATCCAGCACGAAGCGGCGGCCATAGTCGCCCTCATCCCCCTGCTCGATGATCCAGGCGGCCGCGGACGCGGCCCAGCCATCGCTGATGTCCTCGCTCATGCCTCTGCCTTCGGGACTGGATGCTCGCCGCGCGTTGCGCGGGGACGGCTACTGACCACAGATTGGATCAGAGTTCAACATGAGGTAGGGTGCACATGGCATGCATCCCTATACCAGCCGAGAGATCGCCAAGATCGTCGCCGGTGCCGTGACGGCGATCGTCGCGACGGGCTTTCTTTTCGCGATCGCCATGGCTCTCTTGCTGCCGCAATAGGAACTGCGGCTCGCCGGCGCAAGGCCGCCGGGCCTTGTGCGTCGCCCGGCTTACGCCGCGCGCACCGTCCGGAGGAATTTCCCGACCTCGTCCTTCAGCCGGTTGCTGTCGCTTGCCAGCATTTTGGCGGTCGAGAGCACCTGCGAGGAAGCCGAGCCGGTTTCGGCCGCGCCACGCTGCACGTCGGAGATGTTCGAGGAGACCTGCTGGGTGCCATGGGCCGCCTGCTGCACGTTTCGTGCGATCTCCTGGGTCGCGGCACCCTGCTCCTCGACGGCTGCGGCAATGGTCGAGGACACTTCCGACAGCCGCTCGATCGTCGCTGAGATGTCCCGGATCGCATTCACCGATTCCTGGGTCGCGCTCTGAATGCCGGAGATCTGCTGGCTGATCTCGCCGGTCGCCTTTGCGGTCTGCTCAGCCAGTGTCTTCACCTCCGAGGCGACGACCGCGAAGCCGCGGCCGGCCTCGCCGGCGCGCGCCGCTTCGATCGTGGCGTTCAGCGCGAGAAGATTGGTCTGACCGGCGATGGTATTGATCAGTTCGACGACATCGCCGATCCGCGTCGCCGCGATCGAGAGCTCGCTGACCCGCTCGGTCGTGGTGCGGGCCTGGCTGACGGCGTCGCCCGCCATCCGGGCCGATTCCTGCACCTGCCGGCTGATCTCGTTGACCGAGGAGGACAGCTCCTCCGTGGCGGTCGCGACCGATTGCACGTTGCCGGTGGCTTCGCCCGAAGCGGTCACGACGACCGAGGTCAGCTCCTGCGCACGTTGCGCGGTGGTTGCCAGGGTCGAGGACGACGCCTCGAGCTCGGTGGAGGCGGATCCGACGGTATCGATGATCTCGCCGACCGCACGTTCGAAGCCGTCGGCAAGGTTGAACATGTCGCGGCGGCGCTGCTCGGCAGCCTGCTTCTCCGCTTCGACCTGCGCGGCCTTGAGACGCTCCACTTCCAGCGCGTTGGTCTTGAACACTTCGACGGTCCTGGCCATGTCGCCGATCTCGTCGTGGCGCTCTTTTTCGGGCACCTCGGTTTTCAGATCGTTGCGGGCGAGACCCTCCATGGCGAGCTTGAGCCGGGCGATCGGCTGCGACATCGCCTTGAGGCCGATGAACAGCGCGATCGCGATGCCGACGAACAGGCCAAAAGCGCTGACGCCCATCACGGTCCAGGTCGCGGATTTGGCGTCACGTTCAATGGCATCCTTGCGCTTGACAACCGCCCGGGCAGTCTCGCCTACGAATGAATTGATGCGCACCAGGGCCGCGTCGATCAGCGGATCGCACTCCTTGTGAGCCCGATCGGCGGCCTTCGCATTCTCTTCCTGGCTGCTCGCCTGCGAGCCGGCCTGAAGTACCCGATCGCAGCCCATGAACACGGCCTTCAACTGGCTGCTCATGTTCTTGATCTCGCTTGCGCGCGACAGATCGTCTTGCTCCGCCGCCTCCAGGAATTGACGAATTTCGTCGCGGTTCTGGGTTGCTGTCTTGAGACGCTTGGCGTTGCCTGCCTCGGTCGCCTCGGTGAAGACCGCATAGAGCGCAGCGTGATACGTCTCGACGCGGCGCAAGGCTCGCGTCAAGTTAAGCGCCGACGATTGCGCAGCGGCGAGTTCGCTGTATCCGTCGACGGTTACAGAGAGTTCGCGCGTTCCAAAGGCGGCGACGCCAGCCAGCGCACAGCCCATCACGGTCACGATCAGCGTGACCTTCCAGACGATCTTCAAATTATTCAAAAAGCTCATTTCGGCCGCCCAACGATTTTCAGCGACCGAAGCAGTCGCAGCGGCGCCATTGGAGCCGGCGGTCGTTAAGATTTGATACCAGATGACGCTCGTAGTCTTACGGAAAAATAACCGCTCGCAGCCCGCGCGTAAGCTTCAGTGATCTCTGGCAGAGTTTGGTCCGCTCTCGGCGCGCCCTTCGTGCCCAACGTCAACCCACGCGAGCGATAGCGCTCAGCGCGGGGATGCCTCGGTACCCTCCTCGGGCCGGCCATGGGCACGCAGCAATGCCTCGACGAAAGCAATCACCTCCGCCCGCTTGTCGGGCGGCAGCGACAGAAAGGCGCGCACGAGCCTCAGGCCCTGCGCTTCGTCCGACTGCTCTGTCTTGGGATCCATGCCCTACTGTCGGGCGTTCGGGAAAAATATGCAATCCCCTGCGGGGTCACCTCCTTGATTCGGCCGGCCAGCTTTGCTGGAATAGCTCCAACCGAGGTGCACCATGAAGTGGATCAAGGAACGCGACGCGCTGATCGCGCAGACAATGGCCTTCGTCCAATCGGTAACCGGCAAAGGCAAAAGGGATACCCACCATCCACCGGAGCGCGCCACGACTGCGTTCGCGGTAACGACGGAGATTGTTACCGTCCGGGCCGTTGCGGTCGAAGCCGAGCCTCCGGCCGCCGTATCGCCACCCGAACCTCCGGCGGCCGTATCACCCCCCGAGCCCCCGCCGCTCGCCCAACCTCACCCCGTCCAGGTCCCGCCGCCGCGGACGAGCGATGTTCGCAGCGAGATGCAGGCCCGCATTGCCAATTTCCGCAAGCACCAGGAACGGTTTGAGCGCGAACGTGAGGAATATTGTGCGGCGACCTTCGCGCGGCTCCGCGCCGAGACGCGCGACGCCTCCCCCCACCCGCCGGCGGGAAAGTGAGGCGGCTAGCGCCTCACAGCCAGGACCATACCAGCCAGAGATTGGTCGCGCAGGCGCCGAACAGCGCCAGCGTCAACGGCAGGAGCATGTGCCCGCAGGAGGTTTTGAGGTCACTCGTCATGGCCAAAAACATCCGCTGATTCCGGCCGGAGAGTCCCAGGGATTCTTTTTTCTGGGATTCAGGACTCGTTTACGACTCAGGGCACCAGGCGCCTTGATCACGGCTCCGTGATCACACTGCCAGCCGGAACCCCCTCCCCAGCGAAGTCGTTAACGCGCATTCCGGGAGCGGGAAAAATGCCCTACGCCCTGTTCTGCAACGACGCACAAATCAGCAAGGCCTATCCGGGCGAAGCCGACGTTTGGAAACTCGCGGAGCGGAGCGGTTTGGTCGTGGATGTGTCAGCCGACGACGACCGTCCCGGACCGCGCCGGGTGCTCGACAACGACTACGAGATCAAGCCCTGCCGGGCAGCCCAAGGCGAGGACCCGGCCGAGAACAAGGCCGAGGCCGAGCAGCAGTCCAGGACGGAGCTTAACCTGAATTCGTGAGATCCGGCCGGAGGCCTGAGGGGGGCTCAGGGCGACGCGGTCGCCAGCGAGGCCTGCTCACCCGTCAGCACCACACAGGACTTCCGGCGGTGCAGCCCGCGGATTGCCCCGGTGACCTTCAGCACCTTGCCCGACGGACAGGAGGCGTCCTTGACGAAGGCCACCTCATAGGGTGCCAGCACCAGAGGCTCGGATTTGAGGATTGTCTGTGCAGAACACGGCAAGGCGATGAAGCACGAAAGCACTACTGCCGACACAAGAATACGCATGTCCGTCGTCCCACCAACCCGTAGCTGTCATATAACGCGTTCCGGAGCGCGAGTTCCGTAAGCGGCAAAAATTATTTTTGCTTTACCCGAGCCCCGTGACGCGCGTGAGAAGGCGCGCGCCAGAATGTTTGCCTGCAAATGATGCGCCAGATGGTTCACGCAAGGCAAACGAAAGGTCGGCAAACAAAAGGCCGGCGGAGGCCGGCCTTTGTCAGATCGTGGTCGTTGACGGTGCGTCAGTAGCGCGAGCCTGCCGGACCGCCCCAGCCGAAGCGGTAGTTCACACCGACCTTGACGGTATGGTCGTCCTCCCGGCCGCGAACACCGGCAATATCGGCCGGGCCTGAGGTGAAGGTCGTGCTGCCGAAATTATAGTACTGGTACTCGGCCTTGGCCGACCAGTTCGGCGCGAACATGTATTCGAGGCCGGCGCCGACCGTGTAGCCGTCCTTGCTGTTGCCGGTGGTGGTGAAGGCCTGGGGCACGCCGGCAATATTGACGCCGAGATTGTTGTTACGCCAGGCGTAACCGCCCTTGGCGTAGAGCAGTGTCGGCCCCCAGGTGTAACCGACGCGGCCCGTCACCGACCCGATCTGATCGGTGTTGGACGTCACCTGCGTCCCAAGCGGGAACAAGACACCGTTGTTGTTGGTCGGCAGCCAGGAATACTGGGCCTCGATACCCACCACCCAGTTGGGCGCGAACTGATAGTCGAAGCCACCCTGCACGCCGCCCAGGAAGCGCGCGTCGCTCGACTGGAAGCTGCTGTCGCCGGCGAAGGCGCCGCCGACATGGCCGCCGATGTAGAAACCGGTCCAGTTGTAGATCACCTGCGGCGGCGTGTAGACCGGCGCCTTGGTGTAGGTGCGCGGCTGCATGTCGGCTGCCGCGGCCGGCGCGGCCAACGCAAGCAGAGCTGCGGCGCCGAGCCAAATCGTCTTCATGTTCATCCCCGTTCTTTCAAGAGATCGACCCTCAGCAAACCAAACAACGTGGCGTGAATTTGGTTGCCTCGCGGCGATGCCGGAACGTTGATCGTTCGTTACTGTGACGGGTGACAACAACGCGATTTGTTCCGCCAAGTTGCCTTGCACCGACTGTTTTTGTCGCTTGCGCAAGGCCCCCGAAACAATTGGTCGCAAGGCAAAACCGCCCCGTTCAAAGCTCGCCAAAATGTGATCCAGCGGCTCCGGCGGCCCCTCTCCTAGCACCAGGCGATGAAGGCGGGCTTTGCGCTACCGCGTCATCTTTTCCAGTTCCGGAAAGGGAGCGTAAACCGCACCGGCGCAGAGCTCGCTGGCGCGATCGACGACGCGATCGGCCCGCCCGTTGACGAAAATCACGGCGCGCTCGCGCATGCCCTTGTAGCTGCCGTCGGTCTCACGCGGCGTGAAGTGCAGGCAACTCACATAGAACTGTCGTCCGCCGACCTCACGCTGCACCGGCTCGGCCATGCTGGCGTCGCGCACCCCGACTGGATTGTTGAGATAGGAGCGCATCAAGGCGAGTGTGTCGCTGCGGAAATTGTCGGGAAAGGGCTGCGGGCCTCCGGCCTGGGTCCCTTCCATCAGGGACGGACGGTCGCCATCGCTGCCGAAACATCCCGCAAGCGCCAGCGGCAATGCCAGGATCACCGCACGTTTCGCCAATCGCCCCACAGGTCGCGCTCTCCCCTCGAACAGACTTGGGGATGTTCTAGCTGCAAGGTTGCGTCAAGGGAATTCGCTTGCGCCCTCCGCGCCGGCGCGAATGGCGCACCGGCCCGCCACCGACACCTCGAGCTTTCGCGCAAGGCATGGCCAGCGGGCCGGGCCTGAATTCCGCACGCGGCAGCGGGGGCAATGCAGAGATGCCGCCGCGCGGGATCAGTCGTCAGCTGCGCTTTTCAGTGGTCGCCGGCTTGGTGACGTCCGGCTGCGCCTTCGGCGACTTCTTGGCCGACAGATGCTTGTGGTGATGACGATGCGTACGCACGGTCTTGTGCTCGTCGGGCGTGACGGCGGCGTGCGCGTTCATCGTCTTCGACTTGGTATCCGCCTTGACGTCGGCAGCCTTCGTATCGGCCTTGACGCCGGCATCGGGTTTCGCGGCGGAGTTCGACACCTTGCTCTGGCTCTGGTCCGCCTTGATCACCGGCGCGGTGGTGTTGGTCTTGCCGGCCTCGGTGGCGAAGGCCGGGGCTGCGATCACGGAAGCTGCGAGCAAGGCTGCGGAAAAGGTCTTCAACATGGTTGGTCTCCTCTTGAAGGATCTCGAGGCGGCGCCCTCTCGCCTACCCTTCGATCGTAGGTGCGAGCATAGGGAGTGCGCACTGAACCCAGTCTGAAGCTCCTTGCCAGCTTCCGTTCATCTCGATGACAAGTTTGTCATCTGCGGCACGGCGAATAGACCGGCCAGCCGGGAATGTTTTGGTCCGATGGGTGTTCCCGTCTTCGGGCAATCGTGTAGGATCGCCACATTCCATACGGGAGAACTTAGATGCGCAGACTCTCAATGCTTCTGGTGCCGGGACTCGTCTCCATGACGCTGGCGGCCGCGCCGGTGCTGACCAGCGCTTACGCCGCGGGCAGCGACGAGCCCTCGTCGCCGCCGAAGTCGGATACTTCCGCCAAAAAGGGGAAGAAGAAGAGCTCCTCCGTCAGTGATCCCAAATTCCTCGCTGCCTATCGCACCGCCTACACCACGATCTACGACAGCCACGACTACACGAGTGCGATCGATCAGTTGAAATCGCTCAAGCGCGACGACGTCGCCGACGTCGCCAATCTGATCGGCTACTCCTATCGCAAGCTCGGCGACTACCGGTCGTCGAAGGTCTATTACGAGCTGGCGCTGAAGGACGATCCAAACCATGTTCGCACCTGGCAGTATTACGGCCTCTGGCAGCTCGAGCAGGGCAACCGCGAACAGGCGCAGTATCATCTGAACAAGATCGCTTCGCTCGCCGGCACCGACAGCTCCGAGTATCGCTCGCTTGCCGCTGCGCTCGACAAGCCGACCGGCGCGACGCTCGTCTACTGAGACATCGTATTTTTGAGTGAAGCGAACGGGCACAACCTCAGGGTTGTGCCCGTTCCGCTTTCTCGGCTAGCCTCACGCACCGATCTTCCCCTCGCAAATTGGTGCGCAATGGACACGTGGCTACGCTCCGCGATCGACTACATCGGCTCCTGGATCGAATTCCAGCAGACGACAATCCAACAGCCGGGCGTCATCGTCGCATTCGCCCATCGCGGCGAGGTCGTTGCCGAGCATGCGTTCGGCCTCGCCAATCTCGACACCGGCGAGAAGCTCACCCCGCGCCACCGTTTCCGCATCGCCTCGCACTCCAAGAGCTTTACCGCAGCCGGCGTCATGAAGCTGCGCGAGCAGCGCAAGCTCCGGCTCGACGACCCGATCGGTCAATATGTCCGCGGCCTGCATCCGCGCGTCGCCGAAACGACGATTGCACAAGTGCTCTCGCACAGCGCAGGGCTGACGCGCGATGGCGCAGACTCCGGCCAGTTCATCGACAGCCGTCCCTATCTCAACGCCAAGGAGCTGCTCGCGGAATTGAAGCTGCCGACCGCGATCGAACCCGGCACGCGCTTCAAATACTCCAATCACGGTTTTGCACTGATCGGTCTCGTGATCGAAGCCGTGACGAAGGAGCCCTACACCGTTTGGATCAAGCGCGAGATCATCGAACCCGCGGGCCTGCGCGAGACCGAGCCGAATGCGCCGCTTGCCAAGGGCACGCCGTTCGCGCGCGGCCACACGCGAAAGCTGCCGCTGGGCGAGCGATGCGTCGTCCCCGGCGACAATCTCGCCTATGCCATGGCATCGGCCGCAGGCTTCGTTGCGACCGCCGGCGATACGGCTCGCTTCTTCTCGCAGCTTGCGCCCAACGCAAGGAAGAGCGTGCTGTCGGTCGCGAGCCGCCGCGAGATGACGCGAAACCATTGGCGCATCCCGCAAAGCTTCGAGGGCTATTACGGTTTGGGCGTCAGCGCCGGCAAAACCGACGGCTGGGACTGGTTCGGCCATGGTGGCGGTTTCCAGGGCTACATCTCCCGGACCTGCTCCATCCCCGGGTGCGAGCTTGCGATCAGCATCCTCAGCAACTCCATCGACGGCGCAGCGCCGTTGTGGATGGACGGCGCGATGCAGATCCTGCGCGTCTTCCAGACCCGCGGCGCACCCGACCGGCGCGTGCGCGACTGGACCGGCCGCTGGTGGACGATCTGGGGCGCAACGGACCTCGTGCCGGTCGGCAACCGGGTGCTCGTCGCTAATCCCCAGTTCAACAACCCGTTCATGGATGCCGCCGAGATCGAGGTCACCGGCCGCGACACCGGCAAGCTCGCCTGGGCCGCCGGCTACTCCAGTCATGGCGAGCCGGTGCGCCGCGTCCGCGACAAGCGCGGCAAGGTCAGCGACATCTGGCTCGCGGGCGCTAATATCAAGCCTGCGAGCGTCGTGACGCGCGAGATCGCGCGGCGCTACCCACCGCGCAAGCGGCGCCCTACTCCCTGATGAGCGCCTCGACCTCACCGCGGAACGCCTGCCGCGAGCCGTCGTGCGAATAGAACATATGGCCGCCGGGATAGACGACGAATTTCACCCGCTGCGTCGCAAAAGCCGGCAACTGGTCGAGCACCCGCTTCGTTCCGAAATAGGGCGTGGCGAGATCGAACAGGCCATGCCCGACCAGCACGTTCAGCTTTGCGTCGGTCGCAAGAATCTGGCGCAGATCCGACACCGACTGCGGCGGATTGATGCCCCGGCCGAAATCCCAGTGGCCTTCGACAGCCCCGTTCAGGACCTCATAGGAGCCGTCGGGCCGCCAGTTGAGCTTGCGCGTCAGGACATCGACCGCGGCACTCGTCAACGGCGCCTGGAGCGCATCGCCTGAAGGATCGCCGAAGCGCGAACTGCTTGAATCCGGATATGGGTCGAACCCGCGCACGGAAGCATCGTAGCGTCCCGTCACCATGCCGTTCTTGCGGTCGAACTCGCGGCGGAATTCGCCGACGTCAAAGCGGCCGGCGAGCCTGCGGCTCACCGCCTGGTCGATGCCGGTGAGCTCGGCGACCTTGTCGGCAAGCCGGTTGGCCGCCTCCCTGTCGGCCGCGCCCTTGACGAGGTCGGTCAGGAATTCACCTCGCGCGTAGGCCTCGACGTCGGCGAGATCGGCGCGCGTGACCGGTCCCTTGGCTTCGCGCGCCACCGCCACATAGCTCGGCAGCGTCGCGACATATTGCAGGAGGCTCGTGCCGGTGAACTCGCGGAAATCGAGCAGCGGCGACACCAGGATCAATCCCCTGACGCCGACGCCATGCTGGACCTGCAACTGACGCACGACCTTCGGTCCGCGGATGCCGCCATAGCTTTCGCCGGCCACGTATTTCGGCGAGACCAACCTGTCGTGCTTCTCGAGCCAGCGGCGGATCACGAGCGCGATCGAGTTGGCGTCACCATCGACAGAATAGAAGCGCTTGCGCGCGTCTTCGCCGCTGGTGACAAAACGGCTGTAGCCGGTGCTGACGGGATCGATGAAGACGAGATCGGTGAAATCGAGCCACGTCTCCGCGTTGGGCTTCACCTCGGGTGAAGCCGACGGCGACAGGGCTTCGCCGTGGAGCGGCAGCCGCCACGGCCCAACTGCGCCGAACTGGAGCCACGCCGAGGACGCGCCGGGCCCGCCGTTGAACAGGAACGTGACCGGGCGCGTGGCGCGGTCGGCACCGTCGAGCTCATAGGAGGTATAGGCGATGTCGACCAGCGGCTCTCCCTTGTCGTCGAACACGCGGATCGAGCCGGCGGTCGCACCGAAAGCAAGCGTCCGGCCGGGCAGATCGAGCGTGTGTTTCGTGGTCGAATCCGGCGGCAGACGGTGCGGCTCGGCCGCCGATGGTGACGTCGGCGCTGCGTTCTGTGCATTGCCGCTGCGCCCACCCTTTTGTCCGGTTGGCGCCGCCGCCTCAGAGCGCGGCTGCGGCGGATCGTCCGCGCGTGCAAATCCTGCGAGCGCGAAAGCCGACACCGCCAGCACCAGGGTCGCGCGGCGAAGCGCCGGCAAACTCTTGACCATAATCGTTCTCCCTGCCTGGCTATGAGAGCCGACGTTGACCGAAAGGCTAGCGCGGAATTACGACGGTTTGGGGGATCACAAAGTCCGGCAGCGCCTCAACAGGCCGATCGGGCTCAAATCGCCCCGGTTTTGTCCTGAATCGGGATCGGTCGTCGCCCGTTTGCTTTGACGGGCGGTCATCCTCGACAATGGAGGCCCATGTCGTATAGACGAGCCCGGCGGAACTTTCTCAAGCCAGCGGCCTGCCCGGAAGCCATGAACAAGCCATCGCGATACGACCGGATCGCCTTCGTCGCCAGCCCGAGCAGCGAGGCGCAGATCGCCTTCGGCCAGCTCACCAGGGATTATGGCAATTGCGACCCGAAGGAAGCCGACGTCGTGGTCGCGCTCGGCGGCGACGGACTGATGCTCCAGACGCTGCACCAGAACATGCACACGGGAAAGCCGATCTACGGCATGCACCGCGGCACGGTCGGCTTCCTGATGAACGAATACTCGACGCACGACCTGCGCGCGCGGCTGGAGGCGGCGCATGAATCCGAGATCAACCCGCTCCTGATGCGGGCGACCGACGTCAACGACCGCGTCCACCTGCACCACGCCATCAACGAGGTCGCCCTGTTTCGGCAGACCTACCAGGCGGCGCGCCTGCGGATCCTGATCGACGAGCGCGAGCGCATGCCCGAGCTGATCGCCGACGGCATCATGGTGGCGACGCCGGCCGGCTCGACCGCCTATAATCTGTCCGCGCAGGGACCGATCCTGCCGATCAACGCCGCCCTGCTGGCGCTGACGCCGATAAGCGCCTTCCGCCCCCGCCGCTGGCGCGGCGCGCTCCTGCCCAACACAGCCTACGTCGTGATCGAGGTGCTCGAGGGCGACAAGCGTCCGGTGGCGGCGGTCGCCGACCACGACGAAGTGCGCGACGTCCGCCGCGTCGAGGTCCTCTCCGACAAGACCATTTCGATGCGCATGCTGTTCGATCCCGGCCACAGCCTGGAAGAGCGCATCCTGCGCGAGCAGTTCGGCTACTGAGCCTAGGCGCAGATCACTGGCCGCAAGGCTCAAGCGATTCCAGGCCTGTCGCCATTGCGGGATCCCCGAGCAGATTGAAGTCCCTGACGACCGGAACGAAGCCCTTCGTCTCCGACGTCATCAGGTAGATCGTGACAAGCAGCGACGCCTGCGGCGCCGCATCCGCGCGGCAAAACTCCTTGGCTGCCACGCCGAGCCCCATCGACCCGCGCTTGCCATTCCTCCCCTGCTCGACCATCGACGCGCGCAGCGCCTCGAAGCGCGTCGCATCGGCCGGCGACAAGCGATAGGCGTAGATTGAAAAGCCCCGCGGCGGCGCCGGCAAGTCGACGCGATCTCGCGTTTGGCTCATCTCCGTCATGGCGAAGCTCGTCTTGGCCTCCGCCTCCCCCGCCAATTTGGTGACGACGTCGAGCTTGACGCCGCCCGAACGCGGCCGCAGCGCATCGGGCAGTTGCACGGCGACGCGCAGCATCGACAGATCCGTCGTCTTGGCATCGATGCGCGCCAGCGGCGGGATCGATGTCAGCGGCACCGAGCCGCAACCGGCAAGCATGAGCACAGCCGCGCTCGCAACAACGCGCGCAAGGCGGTTCATCGCAGGCTTCTCCAAGCTAAACTTGAAAGGGAATTGGCTAGGCCGATTTCCGGCCGGCCGCGCGATGCTCTAACGCGTCGTCGGCGTTACCCGGGACGTATTCGAGGATATCGCCGGGCTGGCAATCGAGCACGGCACAGATTCGCTCCAGCGTGTCGAAGCGGATGCCGCGCACCTTGCCCGACTTCAGCAGGGAGACGTTCGCCTCCGTGAGCTCGATGCGCGCCGCAAGTTCGCGCGACCTGATCTTGCGCCTGGCGAGCATGACGTCGAGATTGACGATGATCGGCATGGTCAGATGATCTCGCTGTTCTCGTGCCACGCGCGGACCGCATCGACCATCACGGTCGCGAACGCGACGAGTGCGAGGCCGCTCAGCACCGACAGCACATGCGACTGCTCGATCCCGAACATGACCACGATCTGGCCGGGCTGGTTGGCCCGCGTCAGGTTGATCGTGGTGAGCATCTGCACCAGCGGCGAGATCAACGCGTTGACGATCAGCGCGAGGCCCATCCGGCGGATACGCCAGGCATTGTCGGTCACAAAGACCTCGCCGCGCGCGAAACGGGCGAACAGCATCGAGAGCTGCAACAATGCGTAGATGACGGGCGCAAGGCCGATCACGCTGATCAGCGCGCCTATGACGCGCGTGCTGGGATTGAGCGTGAATGGCCGTGCTCCGAGCGGGGACTGTGTAGCGATCCAGTGCCGAAGCACCTCGTCGCTCGACCAGAGCAGCGGCACCGCAAGAACCGCGCCTGCGATGCAGACGAGCGAGCCGAAGGCCACGACCCGTCCGATGCGCCGCAACCGGCTCGGCTCGACCGGTGCAGGATAAGGAAACGCGATGACGCTCATCAGATGATGCTCCCGTCCAATTGAATATTTTTATTGTTTCACGATAAAAAATGGCAAAATTACGATATACAAATGCTTCCTCTTCGGACGGTTGCCAAACGCGGCGGCAACCCTTCGTTAACTCCCGTCGCGATATGGTTAACGAAGGTTGACCGCTTTGGCCCGGGCGTCATGTTCCGCATCGATTTCAACAAGCTGCGCTTCCTCGTCTGCGACGACAATCCGCACATGCGCCGCATCCTCCGGACGCTGCTGCACTCTTTCGGCGCGCGCGAAGTCTACGAGGCCGAGGACGGCGCGACCGCGCTCGAAATGTACAGCCATTATGTGCCCGACATCGTCATCACCGACTGGGCGATGCCGATCTTCGACGGGCTCGAACTCGCTCAGATGATCCGGCAGCCGGAATCCAAGGGCAACCCTTACGCGCCGATCATCATGCTGACCGGCCATTCCGAGAAGCGCCGCGTCACAGTCGCGCGCGACGCCGGCGTCACCGAATTCCTGGCCAAACCGATCTCGGCCAAGGGGCTGTATCAGCGCATCCTCAACGTGGTCGCCAATCCCCGCCCCTTCATCAAGACCAAGACCTATTTCGGTCCGGACCGGCGCCGCAACACCAACTCGGCCTATATGGGTCCCGAGCGCCGCGTCGGCGAAAAGCACGAGGTGCTCCAGCAGCCCTCGCTGCTCGACAAGGCCCGCTCCTCCATCTAGCGCAACGTCTGACACGATCGCGGCAGGTATCATGGCGAAGAACAGCGCAAGGGACATCGAGGTCACGGCCTTCGCCACGCATCAAATCATCACGCAGCCCAACCCGCTGCGCAAGGTGCTGCGCCGGGTCGAAGAGAAGGACATGGACGATCCGATCGGCCGCGCCGAGCAGGCTCTGGCCGGCCTCTCCGGTGAGTTCAAGGACTGGATGACAACCGAGGTCAACCGGCTGTCGGCCGCCTACGTCGCCATCCGCAATGACGGCTTCACCAAGGACAGGCGCGACGAGCTGTTCCGCGCTGCGCACGACATCAAGGGCGACGCCGCAACGTTCGGCTATCCGGCAGCGGCGGGAATCGCCGAGAGCCTGTGCCGCGTCATCGAGCACGCGCCGGATCTTGAGAGAGTGCCGGCGGAGCTGTTCACGCATCACATCAACGCCATCCTCGCCATCGTGCACGAAAACACCAAGCTCGACAGCATCAGCGTCTCCGCCGAGCTGAGCCGCCGCCTGCGCAAGGTCGCCGACGAATATCTCACCCACGTCAACCGCGACCGCCCCGAGCATCTCGAGATGATCCTGGCGCCAAGCATTGTGCCGGGGGAGTAGTTCTCCTCTCGTCATGCGAGCGCAGCGAAGCAATCCAGACTGTTGCCGCGGATAGACTCTAGATTGCTTCGCTGCGCTCGCATGACGGAGTTTTTTTGGCGTCGAGCCTGCTTATCGACACGATCAGAATTCGTAGGGTGGGTTAGCGCAGCGTAACCCACCACTCTTCTGTCAGCCCGGAAAGCAAAGAGGTGGGTTACGCCTTCGGCTAACCCACCCTACGGCATCTCGTTACGCCGCGATCAGATCGTCGTAAACCGGATCGATCGCCTCATCCGCGACGAGTTCGTCGCAGAACAGCCGCGCCTCCTCGCGCGCGGACTCGGTGGCGAAGCGGCGGAGCAGGACCATCAGCGGCCCGGTGGCGCCGCGGTCGGTCTCGCAATGGGTGAGCACGCGCTCAACCATGCGCCGGCGGAGCCGCGCCGCACCGTCGTCGCTGTCGACAAAACCTTGTTCGTGGCAGGCATCGAGCGCGACCTGGAACGCCGCAAACGTCGCCTCGGGCAGCCCGGCGCGGCGCAGCAGCGCGTGCAGGCTTGCCCCGCCGCGATCGTGCAGCAGCGCGGTGACGCGCGCGAGCGGCAGATCGGCCAGTTCGGCCAGCGCGGCGTCGAACAATTCGAGATTGCTGGACAACAGCGCACGCAGGATCAGGCCCGCGGTGAGCTGGCCCGTGACGCGCAAATGATGCACCAGGCCCTGCATGTCCTCGCCGCGCGAGCGCGACGCGATGTTCATGGTCGAACGGTCGCGCGCCTCGGTGGTGATGCGGTCGGCGCGGTCCGCACTCAGCCAGTTCCGGGCCACGACGAATTGCGCCAGGGTCTCCGAGAGTTTTGCCACCAGCGCGGCTCGCGTTGCGGCCGGCAGATCCTCCAGCACCAGCATCGCCTCGCGGATCGCGGCGAGATGGCCGTGACGCTCGACGATGCGATTCCAGGAGAACGGGGCGAGCTCGGCGTAGGGATTTTCGATCAGCTCCAGCGCTGCCGCCGCGTAACCGACTTCGGCGATGGCGGCGCAGACCGATACCGGCAGCGCGATGCGACGGGCGACCGCACACTGCACCTCGTCATTACCGGTCGCGACGATGTCGACAAGATCGGCGTCGATCAGCAGCGGAGAATGTTCGAGCACGGGCAGCGCGACGGTCGGCTGGTCCGCCGACAGCGCCCGGACGATCGATGCCGGCGCTTCGGTGCTGCGCGCAAACGCCTCGGCCATCGCCTGCCGCACCAGCGGCGAGGGATCGTCGAGCAGCATCAGAAGCGCGCCTTCGGCGGCGGTGCGGTCGTCATGGGAAAGGTCTGAGATCAGCCAGGCCCGCGCCAATGCCCGCGTTGCCTCCGCCCGCTCGCCAGCGGGCGCCGTCCTGATCCAATTGATGAACTGCCGAACGATCATGGTGCTTCCGGCTTACGCAACCCGACGAAATAGTGACGGCTTGTCACCTGCAACACAAAATAAACCACGACGCTTAACAAAGCGTTCACCATAACTGGCTGGTTTTATTGACGTTTTGTTAAGGGAACAAAGCCACCCTCGCCGCGTGCCCCGGACGCAGCGCAGCACGTGAGTGATGCGCTGCTGAGCCGGGGCCCATATTTTGGAGGGGAGTTCGAGCGGCATGGGTCCCGGCTCTGCGCAGCAGCGCTGGCGCGCTGCAGCGCGTCCGGGACACGAGACTTCGACTAGCTCGAGTATGCGCCGCTGCGATCGCTGAAGAGATCGAGCGGTTGCGGCGGACGCACGTCAGGCGTTGCTGATGCGACCGACGTCAGCGAGGCATTGTTGCCCCACAATTTCTGCACGGTGGCCGAGACCGGCTGCGTGGCATCGCCGGGCTGGTAGATGGAGCGGAATGCCGGCGTGGTCGGGGCACTGTCCGCAACCGTCGTTGGCGATGTCGCACTCACCGGCGTCACGCCGCGCGTATCCGGAAAGGTCTGGAGGTAGGCGGCATTGTCGATCACCGGAGCGGTGGGCTGCATGCCGTTGGCGCTCGCAACCTGCGTCGTCGACGGTGTGTCGCCATACATCGCGATCGCACTGCGGGTTACCTTCGAATTTGCCGCGCTGGCGTAGCGCGCGTCCAGCACCGAATAGACCTCGGAGACGCTGCGGGCGCGGCCGTCGGCGCCGTAGAAGATCGAGCGATTGGAGGACGCCGCATTGGGGAACAGCCGCGCGCCGACCGCTTGCGGATTGTCCTCCGCATTGGCGATCAATTTTGCGGCGCCGCCGATGCCCATGAAATGCGCCATGTAGAGTTCGCTGTCAGACGGCCTGCGCCCGAGCAGACCGGTGAGCTTGAAGCTGTTAGACAGCGTCAGCGCTGCCGCCATACTCGAGGCAGCCTCGGGGTCGTCGCGCAGCTTCATGATCGACCGCTTCATCACGGGATCGTCGACGGTGTAGGTGCCGGACGAAGTCCTGGTGATGGCGGCGGCATAGTTGCCATAGCCGAGCTGGGTGCCCGCCTCCTTCACGGTGCCGAGCCAGGTCTGGTCGATGAACTGGTAGAGCCCGTGTGCGGACGACGTGGTGGCTTCGGCTGTCGGATCGAAATCCGATTCCATCTTGGCGGTGGTCAGCATGTATTGGAAGCTGACGCCGGTCCGGTTCGAGACCTGCTTGATCGCGCCGGCGACGCGTGCCCGCGACGGATCGAGAACCGCCGTCTGAGAGGCACTGGAATTGTCGACCGACATGATGGAGTGCCCGCCCCGCGCGGCGTTGAGCGACGCCGGCAATCCGGCGCCATGTCGTCTCACCGTGGGACAGGTATGGTTAATGCGGGGTTAATTTGGCGGCTTCCGTCATTCCGGGGCATCGCGAAGCGATGAGCCCGGGATCCATTGAGCCGCGCGAGATGCCGTATGATGGATTCCGGGCTCGCGCTGCGCGCGCCCGGGAATGACAGCGAGCTACTTCTTATAAACAGCGTCCGGATCGAACAGCCTGTCCGCATCGACGAAGACAAGCTTCGAACCGCTGCTGTCAGCCTCGACCTTGCGGTAGAAGCAGGACCGGCGGCCGGTGTGGCAGGCGGCGCCGATCTGCTCGACACGAATCCAGACCGCATCCTGGTCGCAATCTGTACGCATCTCGACCACGCGCTGGGTCTGACCCGAGGTCTCACCTTTTCGCCACAACGCATTGCGCGAGCGGCTGAAGTACCAGGCCTCGCCCGTCGCAATCGTCTTGCGCAGCGCCTCGTCGTTCATATGCGCGACCATGAGCACGTCGCCGGTGGCGACGTCCGTCGCCACGCAGGTCACGAGCCCGGCGGCGTCGAACCGGGGCTGGAAGGAAAGCCCTTCCTCGATCTCATGGGAGTGGGCGGACACACGAACCTCGCCAGTTAACTCGCGAGGTCAGCGCTGCAGGCCTCGCACCAGGGACAGGAAACGGGCCTGCTCCGCCGGATTGTCGCGGAACATGCCGGTGAAACGGCTGGTGAACGTAGAGGCGCCATGCTTGGCGACACCGCGCACCGACATGCAGGTATGCTCCGCCTCGATCAGCACGGCAACGCCACGGGGCTTGAGGATTTCGTCGATGGCGGCGGCGATCTGCGCGGTCAGGTGCTCCTGGGTCTGGAGCCTGCGGGCGAAGATGTCGGTCAGGCGGGCTAGCTTGGACAGGCCGACGACACGCTCCACCGGCGTATAGGCGATGTGCGCCTTGCCGTAGAACGGCATCATGTGGTGCTCGCACTGCGAGGTGAACTCGATGTCGCGCACCAGCACGAAATCGTCATAGCCGGCGGTCTCGCCGAAGGTGCGGTCGAGCACCTCGGCCGGGCACTGGTGGTAGCCCTGATAGAGCTCGTCGAAGGCTTCGACCACGCGGCGCGGCGTGTCGAGCAGCCCCTCACGCTCGGTGTTCTCGCCGATATAGGCGAGCAGCGTCCTCACCGCCTGCTCGGCCTCGGCGCGCGCCGGGCGCAGCTGGTCGGCGCGGACGGCGACCGCCAGGAATTCGGCAGGATCAAGCTCCGCCGGGCGGCTCTCGAGCTGCTTGTCGGAAGTCTTGTTGGGGCGGATGGATTTAATCGTAGCGTCCATGTCTACTCCGTTCGACGGCCTTGCGGCCGGAGTGTCACCGGCAGACGGGGCGGCCAAGCCGCCGGACGCCTGAAGAGAACAGTTTTGGCGAAAAAAGGCGCCTAGGTCAAAACGCCGGCAGCGCAGATCTGGATCACGGCCGCCGCATCGCTGGACTGTTTTTCCGCCAGTTCCGCCCCTATATAGGACCGTGGACGGCGCCCGCCAAGGCCGATCCCGCCCGGAAGTGCTGGACTCCATCACATGCTGAACGACATCTATAACAAGCGGATCATCGAACTGGCCGGGAATATTCCGCGCCTCGGACGGCTGTCGGACGCAGATGCCAGCGCGACCGCCCACTCCAAGCTGTGTGGCTCGACGGTGAAGGTCGACCTCAAGATGAGTGGGGACACCGTCACCGACTTCGCGCATGACGTGAAGGCCTGCGCGCTGGGACAAGCCTCTTCATCCATCATGGCAAGTCACGTTGTCGGATCGACTGCGAGCGAACTCCGTGAGTTACGCGAAACCGTTCGCAAGATGCTCAAGGAGAACGGGGCGCCTCCTGAAGGTAAGTGGGAAGAGATCAAATTCCTCGAGCCGGTCCGTGACTACAAGGCACGGCATGCCTCGACGCTCCTGACCTTCGATGCTGTGGTCGATGCCATTGGTCAGATCGAAGCGAAGGCCAAGCAGCCGGCCGCGGCGCAGGGCTGATCCCTCGCCGTCATTCCGGGTTGGCGCCGACGCGCGCCCCGGAACGCCCTTCAAAGAATGGCTGTTACTTCGGCGGACTCGCGCTCGGCGCCGCGCCCGTCGGCACCATGGCTTCCGCCGTCTTGGTCGACCTGGCTGGTTGCTGCTGCTCGGGTTCCGCGCCGAACCGCGCCTGCGTCTTCGGTGCAAGCTCCGCCATCGCCGGCGCCGTGACGTCCACATGCGGCAGCACGTCAGCCACCAGATCGGTTGTCACGAGGTTGGTGAGCTTCAGCTCCCCGGTGTCCAGCTCGTGCAGGTCTTCCCAAGGCGGCACGCTGAGTGCGAGCGAGAGCAAGTCGCCGGCGCCGCCCATGTCGAACGTGTATTTGGCGAGCCGGCCGATATCGCGTTCCACGATCATCAGGTCCTGCGCGCTGTAGCTCGCCGCCTTCGCATCGTCGGCCCGATCGCCCATCCAGATCTGGTGAACCCGGACATGAGCGGCGTCCGGCACATAACGCTTCTTGCCGGCCAGCAGCAGGAAAACGCACATGGATTCGCAATAGGCTTCGGGCGCGACCGCTGGGCGGGCACTCTGCCCGCCGCGATTCTGCAGGCTGATGCCGACGGTGGTCAGAAGGCCGAGATTGCGGAAGCGCCGGCCGAGCGTGATCGCGTCGTTGACGGAACCGCCGCTGGAGTCGAGCACCACAGTGGCGCCGCCAAGCTGGCGTCCCCGCGCAAAATCCTCGAAATCCTTCGGCGTATCGGAGGTGATGATGCCGACCGCGCTGACCCAGCCGCGGCAGTTCGGCTCGCACGCAACCCAGCCGAACTTCATCGGCAGCTTGCGCTCTTCCAGGGCACCACCGGCTCGGGCCGACGACCCAAAGGTCGCAACGGCGCCAGCCAGCGCGACTCCACAGGCAGCGGTTCCCACCAGCAGCCAGCCGCGAAGATTGAGCGACTTCAGACGTTTCAAACTGGTCCCTTCCCCAAGCCCCAAGGTGATCAGGCAAGCCCCGTTTTGCGTTCCACAAGTCTACACATGGACGTCACAAAAATGGTATCCGGGGGAATACAGATCGTCCATAGGTACTTGCTGCACTGCTCCCAAAAAGCATGCAAAATATGGCGCACAAACAATACCTTGCTGTTCCCTGCGCCGGAACCGTGCACACCTCGCCTAAGATCGCAGCAAAGCGCACATGAAGCATTCAGCCTGCGAGCATTGTTCCACTTCCGTCGAGGGCGCGCTCCGTCTCCCGCGCAGATTTGGCCGCGCGCTGATCTGGCTCTACCGCCACACGCTCTCGCCGCTTGTGGGCTACAATTGCCGGCACCTGCCGACCTGCTCCGTCTATGGCGACGAGGCGATCGAACGGTTCGGACTTTGGGCCGGCGGCTGGATGACGCTGGCGCGTCTGCTTCGCTGCAATCCCTTCGGCACATCAGGCATCGACAACGTGCCCCTCGCCACACCGCAAGGCGCATGCTGGTATCTGCCTTGGCGCTACGGTCGGTGGCGCGGCGTCAACGCTCCCTAAAGCGCGATGCTCTTGTTTGTTTGCGCATGATCTCATCGCAAACGCGTTCCGCGTTTGTCGCGAGGCAAAACCGCTGCACACTTTTCCGGATCATGTCTCGCGTTTGCTGCGGTGCTTTGCGCATCGCTGCCCTGAGCGGAACCTTAAACTTTCTCCTCGCGTTGTTGTGATGCTCCTACGGGAGGAAACAACAATGCGCTGGAAAATCAGCCCTCATTTTCACTTCAGGCCTGGTTCAAATCTTAGCTCCAGGGGGCACCACGACCCCAGAACCGTCGACCTGCTCGCGATCATCGCCCTGCTGGCGATCGCGGTCGGCTCCGGCTGGTATCTGGCATCGAGCCTCGCCACCCCGCCAAGCACGACGGGGTTCATCGTGCCGAGCCAGAGCGTGCACTGGTAGCTAGCGAAACCAGAAGAAACGTCCGAACGGCGAAGGGACCGGTTCGGGCGGACGCGGCCGCTTCGGGCGCGGTGGTCTTGGCGGCGGCTCGGCGGATGAGGTGGCCTCCGCCGTCGGCACGGTCTCGGTCCCCGGCACCTTCACCGACAGCAGCAAATTCGACTCGTGCATCCGCCAGCGATAGCCGACGCCGAAATCGATCGGCTGGGCGCGCGTGAACAGTTCGGCGTAGCGCTCCTGGTATCGGCCGGGGAATTCGTCGATCGGTCCGAGATAGCGGCCGAACGGGAAGAACCGCCATTGCCGCGAATTGTAGTTTGCGAGCGGAATGCCGGAATCATCCTGGATGATGGTCGCGCTGTTGGCGAGCAGCCAGTCGCGGGCGACGGTGAAGTTTCCGGAGTGCAGCAGATAGGACGCGCTCTTGATCAGGCTGTTGCCGGGGCCGAGCGTCTCACTGAACTTCAGGAAGCCAGTCGCGCGCGCACTGGGATTGGAGAGATCTGTCGAGAAATAGTACAGCGTGCGTGCCTCACCGTCGCTGCCGGCAAAGATGATGCGGACGCCGCGCGTCGCGTTCCGTCCTGGATCGTCGTTCCCGACGTGCATCCCGCCCTGGGCGTCGAGCGCGACCGCCTCGACGTTGCGGATCGTCTTGCCGGACCGCGCGAGGAAGACATAGAGGATCGGCAAGGTGCCGTTGACCTGGTTGGCGTGCAGGTCAACCTTCATGTGCTTGGTGATGAAGAAGGAGAAGCTCAGGATCGAGCCGAGCGAACGCTCGACATTGTAGAGCGCGGTACCGACCGAACCGTGCGACAGCCGCGTCAGGTCGGGCACGGCTCCAACCGGCTCGAGCGCACCGAGCACGTAGGTGCTGGCGTTGGGATAGAAGGCGTTGGCGTAGAGGAAGTCCGGGCCGCTGAACATGTAGAACATGGTTGGCCTCGGCGCGGCCAGATTGACGTCGGCCCAGGCGCGGATCTTCGAGAGCTGCCGCTGCTCGAGCTGGGCGAGGGCGCCGTCGAAGAATTTTGCATGACGCTGCCAGCCCGGGTCCTTGGTGAGCGGCACCAGCGGCGAATCCGCCGAAGGCTGCATGCCCGCAAGGAACCGCGCCGTGTCGTCGAAGGTGACGTCGGCGGCATGCGCGGACGAGACGACCGCAGCCAGCAGGGCAAGAGCGACGGCCGCAATTTTCATGGGTCGAAACATGTCTATTCGCGATGTGATGAAGTGCCAGCGGCGACCGGCCGCCTGCGGAAAACAGCATAAATCAGCAGGCCCGAGAGCATGACGAGCATCCCCGAGAGCGACTGCACCGGCCGCTCGGTCAACAGGTAGTACATCATGAACGCGGTCACGAGCAGGAAAACCAGCGGCGTGAAAGGGTATCCCCAGGCGCGATAGGGTCGCGGCAGGTCGGGATCGGTAATGCGCAGCTTGATGACACCAAGCACGGTGAAGAAGGAGCAGAACAGCAGCGCAAACTGGATGAAGTCGAGCACCGCCTCGAAGCTGCGCGTGAACAGCAGCAGGTTGGCGACGGCAAGCTGAAACAGGATGGCATAGGCCGGCGCGCCGCTCACCGATCTCGTCGAGAACACGCGCAGGACCGGAATGTCCTCTCCCATCGTCATCATCACGCGCGGGCCGATCCACATCATCGCGCTGATCGAGGAGATCAGGCCGACGCAGATCATCGCGCCGACGATCCGGCCGCCGACGCCGCCGAAGATGGCAGTACCGGCGACGCTGGCGACGTCGAGCTGGCCGGCCAGCGCACTCACCGGCGTGGAATACAGAAACACAGCGTTCAGCGCGACGTACAGGACGAGCACGATCAGCGTGCCCGCGAGCAGCGCGCGCGGCAGGCTGCGCTGCGGCGTGTTCATCTCGCCAATGATGTAGGTCGCGGCATTCCAGCCCGAGAACGAGTACATCACGAAGACGAGGCCGATCGCGAAAGGCGCGCTGACAATGTGCGCCAGGTCACCTGCTTGCGGCGTGAAGGTGATCTGCTGCGGCACGCCGATGACGAAGCCGGCGACCAGGAAGGCGACGATCAGCACGACCTTCAGGATGGTCGAGATCAGCTGGAAGGTCGAGGAGTGCCTGACGCCAGTCAGCTGCACGAGCGAGACCAGCCACACCACGCCGATGGCAAGTGGGATCGGGGGCAGATCGGGGACAACGGATTTGGCGTATTCGCCGAAGGCCATCGCGGCGAGCGCGACGGGCGCTGCGAAGCCCACCGTCGCCGAGACCCAACCGGCGAGAAAGCCGAAGGCAGGATGATAGGCGCGGCCAAGGAAATTGTACTCGCCGCTCGAGCGCGGAAACATCGCACCGAGCTCGCTATAAGAGAACACTCCGCACAGCGCGACGATGCCGCCGACGGTCCACAGCAAGAGGATCGAGAAGCCGGACGGGATGTCCTTGACCTGGAAGCCGAGGCTGGTGAAGACGCCGACCCCGATCATGTCGGCTACGACGATGGCGGTCGCGACCAGAGCGGAGACCCCGGGCCCGCTCCCGGTCAGCCCGCCAGTGCAAGACGCGGTACCCGCATCAGATGCCGTCATCGGGTCCTTAACCTCAGGCGTCACGCTTCATTGGAAGTCAATTCAAGCAGTGTTAACAAGGGTTAAATGAGGCAGACGATATAGGTATTAAAGCACCGTTTATGCATGCTCTTGGGCAGTAAACCCCGCGAACACGGGAGAATCCCATTTCCCCTTCCCACAATCAGGACACGATTGCATGGTCCCTTTAAGCAATCCGGATGTGGGGAAGTTTCTCCGGACGCTTAACGTCACCTAAACGCCAGTCGGCTCAATTGTCTCAAGGATTGCCGATAGGCTTGTGGACATGACTTGGGGTCATGGGTGGATGGTCGGGGCCGTTCCGAACGTGAGAGCTGACATTCGTGCCGATCGGACGCCGTCCGGTGCGCGCGGTCGCGCGCTCCGGATCGGCCTGACCTTGGTGCCGCTGTCGCTCACGCTGGTTCAATGCGGCAGGGCGCCGGGCCCGGCGGCGCTCGCGACGAACTCGCAGGCCAATGTCCAGGTGGTCGCCAAGACCAATGCGCAAGCGACCAATCCGCAAGTGACCAATCAGCAAGTGGCAAGTGGCGACACGTTCGAGGATCGCTTCCCCGCCCCGCAATTCACGGAACGTTTCCCCTCGGCGAGCGAAAGTTTCCTGCAGCGGCAGATGTCGGACTTCTCGCCCAAGCGCGCCGTACAGCAGCAGCCTC
Organism: Bradyrhizobium sp. NAS80.1; assembly: GCF_001908205.1. Taxonomy (GTDB): domain Bacteria; phylum Pseudomonadota; class Alphaproteobacteria; order Rhizobiales; family Xanthobacteraceae; genus Bradyrhizobium. The sequence goes on along the minus strand of NZ_LGHL01000104.1, from coordinate 9,078 downwards.
CGCCGGAACAGGCCCCCTACAAGGTGGCCTCGCTCGAGCCGCAGGTCCCCTCCAAGCGTCCGGCACGTGAAGACCTGACGACGCTCGTCAGCATGAAGTCGTCCGCCTTCCCCTATTTCGGCAACAACCCCGCCTCCGACGCACCGTTCCTCAACATCTCCAAGGGCGACCGGCGCGGCCACCGCAGCTACTCGGGCCGCGTGTTCTGGCAGGACGAGACCTACAATGACAGTCGCGTGCTGGTGCACGTGCCCGAGCATTTCGATGTGCGCAAGTCAGGCGTGATCGTGGTGTTCTTCCATGGCAATGGCGCCACGCTCGAGCGCGACGTGCGCGACCGGCAACTGGTGCCGAAGCAAATCACCGATTCCGGCGCCAACGCCGTTCTGCTTGCGCCGCAGATGGCCGTCGATGCCGCCGATTCCAGCGCCGGCAAGTTCTGGCAGCCGGGCGGCCTCAAGCGCTTCATGGAGGAGTCGGCCAATCACCTCGCTCGCCTGACCGGCGATCCCAATAGCGCGCACGCCTTCGCCAACATGCCGATCGTGATCGTCGGCTATAGCGGCGGCTTCCTGCCGACGGCCTGGAGCCTCGAGGTCGGCGGCGTCAGCGACCGCGTTCGCGGCGTCGTGCTGCTGGACGCTGTCTATGGCGAGCTCGACAAGTTCGCTTCCTGGATCGAGAGCCATCGCACCGGCATCTTCGTCAGCTCCTACACCCACTACACCGCGCGCCGCGACCGCGAGCTGATGAGCACGCTGCGGCGGAAGGGCATCGGAGTCTCCGAGGACATGGATGGGCCGTTGCGGCCCGGCAGCGTGGTATTCGTCGAAACCGGCGACGGCATCACACATCGTGACTATGTGACGCGCGCCTGGACGCGGGATCCGCTCAAGGATGTGCTAGTGAAGATGTCGGCGACACCGTCGCTGGCGCTGACGCGCGTTGCATCCACCAATCCGTCGGCATCGAGCCGCTAGAGCTGATATTACGCGAGCCGGGATTTGGCCGCGCTGCCGGCAACGACGATCCGTCCTTCAAGGCGCTGTTCGGGATCGACCGGATCACGCTGACGCTCACCGGCCGGGAGGACGTCGACACGGCCGAATTCGAACGCGCCGCGCGCCAAGTGCCGGGCGTTGCCTTCAGAGCGGTGCTGAGCCGGATCGCCGACTAGCCGTCCGGCCTTCGAACCTCAGGTTTTGGGCAGCTTCGGAATGCTCTCGGCAAAGCCGTTGAAGCAGGCCAGCCGTTCGTCCTCTTCCTTGAGGAAGCGGCAATCGGCGACACCCTTGGCCTTCGGCGGCTTCGGCTTCGGCGTCGGCGGAATCACCGCGTCGTAGCAATTGAGACGGTCCTTGGTGCCGTCATCGAGGTCGAGGCAGGCCTGGAGCCGAACCGCGATCGATTGCGGCTTGCCCTTCGGCGCCGCGGCCGGCTTGGCCGCTGCCTCTTTGGTCCCCTTCGGCTTCACCTGCACCAACGGTTTGTCCCCGACCATCGGCGGCTTGTCGGTTTGCGCAAACGCGGAGGCTGAATAGAGCACCGCGGCAACCGCCAGAATCATCCTCATTTGAGTTCGCTCTCTTTGGTCCCCATGCCTCGCTTCTAGCGCTCTCCCGCGCGGTTTGCCAAGCGCCTTGCGCACAGGAAAACGCTGGCTTCAGGCTAGCGCAGCAGCCGGCCGGGCCGGGTCAGGATCACCGCCTGGACGACGAATCCGGAGGACGGAGGTGTTGAGCGCGACGGTCGCCGACCCAAGCGGCGGCGCGGCCGCGGCCAAGCCGCACGCAGGTGCAGGTAGAACGAGCCTGTGGCCACTTAAACGGCACGGACCGAAATAGTTGGTGCCCTGTCCCGGCTTTTGCGCGCCATTTTCTTGGAAATGCCGGATTGCACAGGCCGAATCGCCTGATATATCGCTCGTTCCCGCTTACCTGCGCTCGTTCGCAGGAGTGAGCCTCAGGAGAAAAGCAATGTCCGACCAGCCCAAGTCTGAATCCGGCTTCCAATATTCCCTCAGCAACCTGAAGCCCGTGACCCCCTCCCCCAAAGTCACTCTCACCTTCCCCGACGGCGCCCAGCGCCAGTTCGACCAGAGCATCACCGGCCTCGAGATCGCCAAGGGCATCTCGCCGTCGCTTGCCAAGCGCACGGTGGCAATGGCGCTGGATGGCGAGGTCACAGATCTCAACGACCCGATCGAGACCGATGCGAAGATCGAGTTCGTCAACCGCGACGATCCCCGCGCGCTCGAGCTGATCCGCCACGACTGCGCGCACGTGCTCGCGGAGGCCGTGCAATCGCTGTGGCCGGGCACCCAGGTCACCATCGGCCCCGTGATCGAGAACGGCTTCTACTACGACTTCTTCCGCAACGAGCCGTTCACGCCGGACGACTTTGCCGCGATCGAGAAGAAGATGCGCGAGATCATCGCGCGCGACAAACCCTTCACCAAGGAAGTCTGGGATCGCGAGAAGACCAAGCAGGTGTTCCGCGACAAGGGCGAGGCCTTCAAGGTCGAGCTGGTCGACGCCATCCCCGGCAACGAGCCAATCAAGATCTACTACCAGGGCGACTGGTTCGATCTCTGCCGCGGCCCGCACATGACCTCGACCGGCAAGGTTGGCAACGCCTTCAAACTGATGAAGGTGGCAGGCGCCTATTGGCGCGGCGACTCGAACAACCCGATGCTGACCCGCATCTACGGCACCGCCTTCGCCAAGCAGGAGGACCTCGACGCTTACCTCAAGCAGATCGAGGAAGCCGAGAAGCGCGACCATCGCAAGCTCGGGCGCGAGCTCGACCTCTTCCATTTCCAGGAGGAAGGTCCGGGCGTCGTGTTCTGGCACTCGAAGGGCTGGACCATCTTCCAGCAGCTGATCGCCTATATGCGGCGCCGCCTGACCGGCGACTACAGCGAGGTCAACGCACCGCAGATCCTCGACAAGGTGCTGTGGGAGACCTCGGGCCATTGGGGCTGGTATCGCGAGAACATGTTCGCGGCGCAGTCGGCCGGCGACGAGGCCGAGGACAAGCGCTGCTTCGCGCTGAAGCCGATGAACTGCCCCGGTCACGTCCAGATCTTCAAGCACGGCCTGAAGAGCTACCGCGACCTGCCCTTGCGCCTTGCCGAGTTCGGCGTGGTGCACCGTTATGAGCCGTCCGGCGCCATGCACGGATTGATGCGGGTGCGCGGCTTCACCCAGGACGATGCGCACATCTTCTGCACTGAGGACCAGCTCGCGGACGAGTGCCTGAAGATCAACGATCTCATCCTGTCGACCTATGCGGATTTCGGCTTCACCGGCGATCTCACCGTGAAGCTGTCGACCCGGCCGGAAAAGCGCGTCGGCACGGATGAGATGTGGGATCACGCCGAGCGCGTGATGGCGACGGTGCTGCGCGAGATCCAGTCGCAGAACAATCACATCAAGACCGAGATCAATCCCGGCGAAGGCGCGTTCTACGGGCCGAAGTTCGAATATGTGCTGCGCGATGCCATCGGCCGCGACTGGCAGTGCGGCACCACGCAGGTCGACTTCAACCTGCCGGAGCGGTTCGGCGCGTTCTACATCGACCATGACGGCGGCAAGAAACCGCCGGTGATGGTGCATCGCGCGATCTGCGGCTCGATGGAGCGCTACATCGGCATCCTGATCGAGCACTATGCCGGCAACTTCCCGCTCTGGCTCTCGCCGGTGCAGGCGGTGGTCACGACCATCACCTCGGAAGGCGACGAATACGCCAAGCAGGTCCTGGAGCAGGCACGGCGCGCCGGGCTGCGGGTCGAGATCGACCTGCGCAACGAGAAGATCAACTACAAGGTCCGCGAGCACTCGCTGGCCAAGATCCCGGCACTGCTCGTGGTCGGCAAGAAGGAGGCCGAGACGCATTCGGTCTCCGTCCGCCGGCTCGGCAGCGACGGCCAGACGGTGATGACGACAGCGGAGGCGATCGCCGCCCTGGTCGACGAAGCGACCCCGCCGGATGTCCGCCGGGCCCGTGGCACCGTCTGAATCCTGAAATCGATCTAAACCCGCTTTCGGTTGCGGGCGTGCATGCTTATCTAGGCATGGCACGCCCGACGACCAGCCGAAGAGGATATCGCAGTGCCCGACGCCATCGAACTCCTGAGGACCCGCCGCTCGGTCAAGCCGCGTGAGATGACCGGGCCCGGCCCCTCCCCGGCCGAGCTCGAGACGATCCTCACCATCGGTGTGCGCGTGCCGGACCACGGCAAGCTCGCGCCCTGGCGCTTCATCATTTTCGAGGGCGATGCGCGCCAGCGCGCCGGCGAGGTGATCGCGAAGGTTTTTGCCCGCAAGAATCCCGGCGCGCCGGCGGCCGACATTGAGACCGAACGTAAGCGCCTCACAGATGCGCCGCTGGTGATCGGCATCGTCAGCTTCACCAGACCGCATCCGAAGGTGCCGGCCTTCGAGCAGGAATTGTCGGCGGGCGCCAGCGCCATGAACATCGTCACGGCCGCGACCGCGCTCGGTTACGGCGCCTGCTGGCTGACCGGCTGGTTCGCCTTCGATCGCGACGTGCTGGACGGGCTCGGCCTCAAGCCGGACGAGAAACTCGCCGGCTTCATCCATATTGGCAAGCCGACCAGGCCGAGCGAGGACCGCCCGCGACCGTTCCTTTCGGAAATCGTGACGCGATTTTAAAACGAAGTCTTGTTGACGCCCCGAACGTCTTGCGGCTTTGTTCCCGGCGAGGGAGGAAGCCCGGAATGAAGCGTCGTGAATTTCTGGTCGGGGCCGCGCTGCTGGCCGGCACGATGGTGCGAAGCCGCGCCGCCGGCGTCCCCGCCCCGTCGTCCGACAAACTCGAACGCATCACGGCGTATTTTGACAACGAGGTGACGAGCGGCCGGCTGCCGGGCGCCGTGATCCTGGTCCAGCAGCACGGCAAACCGGTCTATCTGAAGACCTTCGGCGTGCGCGACACCAGGACGGGCCTCGCCATGACGCCCGATACGATCTTTGCCATCCACTCGATGACCAAGCCGATCACGTGTCTTGGTGCGATGATGCTGATCGACGAGGGCAAGCTTGCGCTCAACGACCCTGTCTCGAAATACATCCCTCTCTTTGCCGGCACCAAGGTGGGCATCGAGATCACCAAGCCGGACGGCAAACATGAGCTCGACCTCGTGCCGCCGGTCCGCCCCGTCAACATCGAGGACCTGCTGCGACACACGTCGGGCATCAGCTACGACTATATCGGCGCCCCATGGGTCGAGCAGGTTTACTCGGCCGCCAATATTTTCGAGGGGCCATTCAATAACAGACAATTTGCCGACCGCATCGCCAAGCTGCCGCTCACGCGTCAGCCCGGGACGCTGTGGCGCTACGGCCATTCCACCGACGTGCTCGGCGCCATCATCGAGATCATCTCGGGACAGACACTGTACGAATTCCTGAAGCAGCGCATCCTCGATCCGCTCGGCATGAGCAGCACCAAATTCGTGCTCAAGACTCCGGAGGAGCGCGCGCGGATGGCGCGGCCGCTACCGAACGACCCGGTCCTGCTCGCCGGCGAGCGCGACCGCCTCGCCCATCCAGAATGGGAGTCGGGCGGCGGCGGGCTGCTCTCGACCATCACCGACTACCAGCGCTTCGCGCAGATGCTGCTCAATGGCGGCGAGTTCGAGGGCAAGCGTTACTTGAGCCCTGCGGCCTTCAAGGCCATGACGACCGATCACATCGGCCCAGGCTCCGGCGTCGGACGTGATTACTTCTATTTCCCGGGTGACGGCTTCGGCTATGGCTACGGCCTTGCGGTGCGCACCGATCCCGGCAATGCCAAGCCACCCCCACCCGGCTCGCTCGGCGAGTTGAAATGGGACAGTGGCAGCGGCACCTATTTCGGCGTCGATCCCAAGCTCGATATGGTCTACCTCATGATGCAGCAGACCCAGAACGAGCGCAGCCGCATCACGCCCGCCTACAAGGCGCTGGTCTACGACTGCTACCCGCCGGAGCTACGCCGCCCGTGAGGCGCGCTCGCCGAAATCGGCGAGCAGCTTTGCGATCTCGGCAGCGGGCCGCGCAGCGCTGAACAAAAACCCCTGCACCTCGTTGCAGCCTTCGGCGCGCAACCAGTCGAGCTGATCCTCGGTCTCGACGCCTTCCGCAGTCGTGGTGATGTTGAGGCTGCGGCCCAGACCCGAGATCGCACGCACGATCGCGCCGCAATCGAGCCGCTGCGCCAGATCCTTCACGAAGGAACGGTCAATCTTGATCTTGTCGAAGGGGAAGCTGCGGAGATAGCTGAGGCTGGAATAGCCCGTGCCGAAATCATCCATGGAGATGCCGACACCGAGCCCGCGCAGCTGATGCAGGATCGCGAGATTGGCGTCGGTCTCGGCCAGGAAGATCGACTCGGTGATCTCGAGCTCGAGCCGCTTCGGCGACAGGCCGGACTGCGCCAGCGCGGAGATCACGATCTGAACCAGATTCCGGCTGCGGAATTGCGCCGGCGACAGGTTGACCGCGACCTTGACCTCGGCGGGCCATTTCACAGCCTCGGCACAGGCCTCGCGCAACACCCACTCGCCGAGCTGAGAGATCAGGCCGATGTCTTCGGCGACCGGAATGAATTCCGCCGGCGAGATCATGCCCTTGTCCGGGTGACACCAGCGCAGCAGCGACTCGAAGCCGGAGATGCGGTCGGAGGCGATTGACACCAGCGGCTGGTAGTGCAGCTCGAACTCGCCATTGGCGAAGGCGCGACGCAGATCGAGCTCCATGTCGCGGCGCTTCTGCGCCTGGAGATCCATCTCGCGCTCGAAGAAATGGTGCACGCCACCACCGTCGGACTTCGCCCGGTACAACGCCATGTCGGCATTGCGCATCAACTCTTCCGACGTCGTGCCATCACCCGGCGACAGCGCGATGCCGATGCTGGCGCCGATCACCATCTCCTGGCCGTCGAGCTCATAGGGCGCCTTCAGCATGTCGATCAGCAACGTCGCGCAGGCGCTGGCCTCGTTCGGCGAGACGTCGGCTACCAGAATCACGGCGAACTCGTCGCCCCCGAGCCGGGCCGCCAGGTTGGCGCCGCGGACCGCGGTGGTCAGACGTTCGGCAACTTCCTTCAACAGGCGGTCGCCCACCGGGTGCCCGAAGGAATCGTTGATGTTCTTGAACAGGTCGAGATCGATGTAGAGCACGCCGACCCGCTTGCCGCCGGCCTGATCGAGCGCCTGCTTCAGGCGATCCTGGAAATATTCGCGGTTCGGCAGGTCGGTGAGCCCGTCATGGTGCGCCATGTAGGCGATCCGCGCCTCGGCCTTGCGCCGCTCGGTGATGTCGGCCACCGCGACCAGATAGCCGTCGCGATCGTCGAAACTGACGCGGCGACCGAAGGTGAGTACCTCGATCTCGCTGCCGTCAGCACGCAGATGCCGCCAGTTGCGCGAGGATTGATAGGTGTCGCCGACACGTTCCAGCGCATCGGCATGGCTATCCCACTCGTCCTCGGGCCAGATCTCGTGCAGCTTCATGCGCAGGAAGGCGGCACGGCTGTAACCGTAGTGCTGGACCGCGGCGTCGTTAACACTGAGGAACTGCTTTGTCTCGGCGTCGAACACCCACATCGGCATCGGGTTGTTGTCGAACAGCAAGCGGAACGAGGCATCTCGCCGCTTCAACGCGGTGACATCCGAGATCGTGAGCGAGACCACGTCGGCGAAGGCGGTGGCGCCCAGCCGGAGGTGCCGCCCGTCGTTCTCGATCTCGAGTTGCTCGCCGCGACCGCCCGAGACGGCCCTGAGCAGGAATTCCATGATCTCGGACGAGGCCAGCAGCGTGCTCCCCTCGCCGATCCGGCGCCACAGCAGGCTTCCGTTCGCGACCTTCAACAGCGTGCCCGCGCTCTTGTTGTGGTGCACGACCTGGAGATCGAACGGCTTGCCGTTTGCGTCGCGCAGCGTCGCCAGCGAAACCACGGCGTCATCGGTCGCGGAGAAGATCGCGTCGAGGAGATTATATTGCGCGCCGCGCTCGTTGACATAGGCACCGATCAGCGTGGCGCCCCAGCGCGAGGCGGTCGGCAGCGCCAGCAAATCGTAAGTCCTGACCATGCCGTCGCGCACGCAATGCGCGCTCGCCTGGTGCGGCCGTCCGTTCTCGAGCGCGCTCGCCACCGCTTCCGACAGCGCCGTCGCGCAATCGGGCGACAGTTCGGCGACGGGAATGTCCCAGCGTTCCTCGCCGAGCCATTTCTGCACGTAGCGTCCGCTGCGCGACAGTTCGAGTGCGCCGTCGCCCTTGAGCAGCGCGATGTGATCGGCGAGCCGTCCGAGGCTGCCGAGCATCACGTCCTCGTAGCGCGGCAGCCGTTCGCCCGGCTTCAACGCCGCTCGCCATTTGCGCCGAAGCACCGGGATGTCGTCAAACATTTCGGTGGCCGGTTTTCCCGACGCTTTCTTCGCGGCACTCATTGCAGTCCCCAACGCACTTTCCCCGCGCATCCAATGCAGCCGGGCTTAATGGCGTGTAAAAAGGACGCAGGCGCGGGTTCCATTGGGCGATTATGACAGCTTTAAGTCGGGTGTTGGTTAGCGTGCGTTAGAGACTATGACGGTTGTGCAAAGGCGCATCTCTCGTGTCCCGGACGCGCTGCAACGCGCGAGCGTTGCTGCGCAGAGCCGGGACCCAGAATGGCACGGAGATCGCTGCGGCATGGGCCCCGGCTCTGCAGCGCACCGCCGAAGAGGCGCTGCGCTGCGTCCAGGGCACGAGACCTTGTTCGACATCGACACAACTGCTAATCCTCGCGGCTTGTCTCGCCCGAGCTTTGCTTCATCTCTTCACCCTCAATGAAAGAGGGTGCAGGGAAGCAATCCAGGGTCTTTCCGCGGATCTATTTCTGGATTGCTTCGCTGCGCTCGCAATGACGGAGTGTGGGGTAACGGCATCCGCCCCTCTCGTGTCCCGGACGCAGTGCGGCACGTAGTGACGCTCCGCAGAGCCGGCAACTGTTATGTTGACCTGGTCTGTAGGTACGGCTTCCTGTCGCGCATAATGGCGTTGAGGACCGTCAACAGCTTCCTGGCGACGG
>NZ_LGHL01000103.1 GCF_001908205.1 Bradyrhizobium sp. NAS80.1 | reverse complement strand
CGGCGGTGGTTGGCACGGCGGCGGCGGTTGGCACGGTGGTGGCGGAGGCTGGCACGGCCATTGGCATGGCGGCGGCTTCTGGCCCGGTGTCGCGATCGGGGCGGGGCTTGTCGGCGCCGGCTATTACGGCGGCTACTATGGTTACGGTTATCCCTACTATTATGGTACCGGCTACGAAGGTTATGGCGGCTGCTATGTCGCCCGGAAGCGGGTCATGACCCCATCAGGCTGGCGTGTCCGCCGCGTGGATGTCTGCGAATAGGGGCGACCGGGCTCGGCTGAGCCCACAAATAAACAAGGCCGTTGACGCAGTATACCGTCAACGACCTTGCCAGCCCCGGATATTGAAATCGGCTCACGCCATCCGGTAAGGACAAGCATGGCGCGGAATCATACGGGCGAATGTGATCCAGTTCACAAGTGGAGAAAATAAAGTCCGGCGCCCTGACCCGATTAGAGCGTTTTCGAGCGAAGTGGATACCGGTTCGCGTAAAGAAAACGTGTCAAAACAAGAATCTAGAGCCCCGTTCCGATTCCATCGGAACGGAATTGGCTCTAGCCGCGCGAGCGCCTGCGCGCGCTGGCGTGCCGCGCCGGTTTCCTGCGGGTAACCGAGGGTGTTTCCGTCTCGGTCGCCCGGGAGCTGGCGAAGGACTGCCGCAAATTCTCGATCGACTCGTTCAGCGTGGCGACCTGCTCGGACAGGCGCTTGGTGTCGGCCTGCTGCGCCGCCATGAGCCGCTTCATCGTCTGGAGCTGGTCCTGCACGATCTGGAGTTGATCGATCGATTCCTGCTGGGTCGCCTCCAGCCCCTTGGTCTTCTCGACGAGCTGCTCGGAGGCCTGTGCGGTGCGGGCCTGAAGCTGCCGCGACGCCACCATCCGGTCGGTCTCGGGGGCTGCGCCGGTATAGGCGCGCCAGACCGCAATAGAGGTCACCCCCAAAATCAGGAGCAGGAGGGCAGCGGCGGTCAGCGCGATCGGCTGGGCGCCGAGGCGAAGGAGAGGATTGGAGGGTGTGTCCCGTGCGAGATCAATCATCGCTGGCTAGGCCCAAAGTGAAACTTGGTGCGTGGCGAAGACCGGCTACCCAAGGCGGCCGGGGGTTGTCCCGAAAGCGTAACATTTCGGCAACGAATGGGACCAAAAAGAGGCTTAGGGCAAAAAAACCAGCAATCAGCTGGCCTTGAGGCCTCCGAGGGCCGCGCCAGGAGCGAGAATCAGGGCTGAAAAACCGAAAATGGCCCGGAATAGGTCTTGGACCTCGGTGCCGCATAGGGGCCGATCCGGGACGTCTTCAGCCCGAGCCGCACCAGCCCCTCCGCTAATGTCACCGCTGCGGCGACGCCGTCCACGACCGGCAGGCCGTGGGTGTCGGCGAGTTCGGCGGCAAGGTCAGCCATGCCGGCGCAGCCAAGCACAATCGCTTCCGCACGGTCGTCGCGGATTGCAGCGGTGATCTCGGTGGAGATTCTGCCGATGGCGTCCGCATTCCGCTCTTCGAGCGCGAGCACGGGGACCTCGGCGGCGCGGACGCGGGCGCAGCGCTCGGCGAGGCCGTATTTCTTCAGATTATGTTCGATCGGCACGATAGAGACACCGAGCGTCGTCACCACGGCAAAGCGCGCCGCGATCAGGCTCGCCATGTGGAAGGCGGCCTCGCCGATGCCGATCACCGGCGCTTTCGCGGCGGCGCGTGCGGCGTCGAGGCCGGTGTCGTCGAAGCAGGCGATGATGTGGGCATCCGCGCCGTCGCGGTCGGCCTCGCGGATGCAGCCGAGCATGCCGGGAACGGCGAAGGCTTCGTCGTAAAATCCCTCGATCGAGACCGGGCCCATCGTGGGCTGGCGCGCATCGATTACGGTGTCGGGCAGTGCGACCGCGTGTGCAGCAGCGGCGATCTTCGCCGTCATGGCGACAGTGGTGTTGGGATTGACGACGTGCAGTCGCATCGGATCAGACAAGCCCCTTGCCGGCGTCGGAGCCCTTGGCCGCCTGCCGCTTGTTGAGCATGTGGATGGTACCAAGCGCAAGCGTGATGACCGCGAACGACACCGCCGAGATCATGGTGCCGAGCGCATAGATATCGGGCTTCGTCACCGTGGTGGTGAGGCCCTGAAGGTCCAGCGGCAGTGTGTTCACCGGGCCGATCGCCTGGCTGGAGCGGGCGAGCTCGTCCCAGGACAGCGTGAAGCCGAACAGGCCAATGCCGATCACGGAAGGCAAAATGATCGGCAGCACGACGTAGCGGAACGTCTGCCACGGCGTCGCGCCGAGATCGCGCGCGGCTTCCTCGAGGCGCGGGTCGAAACGGTTGAAGATCGCGAACATGATGAGCAGGCCAAACGGCAGCGTCCAGGTCAGGTGTGCGCCGAGGCCGGATGTGAGCAGGCCCATCGAGGTCTCGAAATTCTCGTTCCAATGCGCCTTGATCAGGTCGTCGATGATGCGGAATTCAAGCGAGATGCCGAGCGAGGTAATGATCGAAGGCACGATGAGGCTCGCGATCGCCGAATAGAAGAGGATGCTTTGTGCCCTGAACTTGCGGCGGAACGCCATGCCGGCGGCGACCGACAGCACGACGGTGACGGCCATCACCACGAGGCCGAGCAGCAGCGAGCGGCGGAAGGCGGCGCCGAGGTCGACGATGCCGGTGCCTTCGAACAGCTTTGCCAGCCAGAAGGTCGACACCCCGTTCATCGGGAAGGTGAGACCGCCCTGGGGGCCCTGGAACGACAGGACGTAGATCGCGATCATCGGGCCGTAGAGAAACAGCACATAGGCCGCGAAGAAGATCGCGAGCACGTAGAAGCTACGCGGGCGTCCTTCCTTCATCGCTCACAGCTCCTTCCGGATGTCGACGATGCGCGACATCATGGTGATGATCAGGAAGGTGATCGCGAGCAGGATCACGGCGTTCGCCGCGGCGGCCGGGAATTGCAGCGCGTTCAGCCGCGTCTCGATGATCTTGCCGGCGGCGGCGATCTGCTGGCCGCCCATCACGCCGATGGTGATGAAGTCGCCCATCACGATGGTGATGACGAAGATCGAGCCGATCACGATGCCGGGCTTGGCGAGTGGAATGATGACGTTGACGAGCGTCTGGAAGCCGGTGGCGCCCGCGTCATAGGCGGCCTCGATCAGCGATTTGTCGATACGCACCATCGAATTGAAGATCGGCACCACCATGAAGAAGGTGAAGAGGTGGACCAGCGCCAGCACGACGGAGAACTCGGAGAACAGCAGCCATTCCACGGGCTGATTGATCAGCCCCGTCTTCATGAGCCCGGAGTTCACCAGGCCGTTGCGACCGAGCAGCGGGATCCAGGCAATCATGCGGATGACGTTGGAAGTCCAGAACGGGATCGTGCAGAGCAGCGATAGTCCCATCTGCCAGGTCTTGGACTTGACGTGGAAGGCAAGGAAATACGCGACCCAGAAACCGATGAAGAGCGTGATGGCCCAGACCAGGAAGCAGAGCTTGAGCGTCTTCAGATAGGTCTTGCCGATCGTGCAGAGATCGGGGAGCTGCGCGATGCAGCCTTCGAACGTGTCGGTGTAGCCGCGGCCCGAGAAGGCCGGCAGCAATTGGTATTCGTTGTAGTCCCAGAAGGAGACGATGACGACGAACGCCAGCGGAATCAGGAAGAACGCGAGAAACACCAGCATCATCGGCCCGGCCTGCAGCCAGGAGATGAATGACGGCGACAGGCGCACCGGCTTCGCGGCGCGCGTCGTATCGGATCCCCGGACGAGGTCCGGGGATGCCTGTTGCAGGATAGTCTCCGACGTGTCCATCACGTTACGCCGCGATGAACTCGTTCCACTTGCGGACCATGTAGTCGTTCTCGTCCATCACGGCGTTCCAGCACGCGACCGCGCCCATGCGCTCCTCGTAGGAGCCGCCGTCGCGCACCGAGCCGGCCTTCTCCAGCAGCGAGCCGTCGGGCGCCTTGATGTCCTTCTCGGCGGGCTTACCTTCCATCCAGTAAGCCCACTCGTAGGGCTCCATCTGCGCCTTTGCCGTGGACAGTACGGCCGAGTAGTAGCCCTGGCGGTTGAGATAGGCGCCGGCATAGCCGGAGAGGAACCAATTGACGAACTCATAAGCCCAGTCGAGCTTCGGACCCGACACGCCCTTGGAAACACAAAAGCCCGAGGCCCAGGAGCGGTAGCCTTCCCTAAGCGGCTGGAAGGTGCAGGCGATGCCCATTGAGCGCACCTTGGTCACCGCCGGCGACCACATCGACTGGATGACGGTTTCGCCTGAGGCCATCAGGTTGACGCTCTCGTTGAAGTCCTTCCAGAAGGCGCGGAACTGGCCGGCCTTCTTGGCCTCCGTCATGACCTTCATGGTGAGATCGATCTCTTCCTTGGTCATGTTGCCCTTGTCGGCATATTTGTACTTGCCGGTGGCTTCCACGACCATCGCGGCATCCATGATGCCGATCGAGGGGATGTTGAGGATCGAGGCCTTGCCCTTGAATTCGGGATTGAGCAGTTCGGACCACGAGCCGATCGGGCGCTTGATCAGGTCGGGACGGATGCCGAGCGTGTCGGCGTTGTAGACGGTCGGAATCAGCGTGACGAATTCGGTCGCTGACGTCGCGAACTTCTTGGAGTCCTTGCCTTCGAGATAGAGCACTTTCCAGGGCGCGGTGCCCTGGCCGCCGATCTTCTTGCCGCCGGGCGTTTCGCCCTTGGTGAAGACCGGCGTGATGTTATCGAACTCCTTGATCTTCTTGGCGTCGAGGGCAAGGATGTTGCCCGAGGGCACGATCTTCTTCAGCGAGAAATATTCGGTGTCGAGCACGTCGAAGGAGTTCGGCTGGGTCATCACGCGCTTGGTGACGTCGTCGGTGGTCGCGGTGATGTATTCGATCTTGATGCCGGTGTCCTTCAGGCACTGCTTGGAGATGTCGTCACCCTCGTTCACGGCGGTGCCGAGATAGCGCAGCACCTTGGTCTCGGCCGACTTCACGTAGGGAAAGCCGGTGATGGCGCCGGAGCCGGCGGCAAGGCCGGCGAGACCCGCGGTGCCCTTGAGTAGCGTGCGGCGGCTGACGCCGGTCTTCCCAGTGGTCTCGGTCATATCAGTCACTCCTCTGTTGCGCATAGTCGTTGACGGTGGGTGCTATTGCAGGCGCTGCGCCTTGGCGGGATCCCAGGTGGCCAGCACACGATCTCCCGGACGGAACGGATGGACGTCGAAGGTGGCCTCGGGAACGTGGGAGAACAGGGCGGTGCCGTCGTCGAGCGTGAGCGAGACGGCGACATAGGAGCCCTGGTACTCGGTCTGGGTCAGCAGCGCCGGCGCGCCGAACGCGCCGTCAGCGAACGGCACGATGCCGAGCTGATCGGCGCGCACGGCGATGAGGTTGCCGGCGTCGCTGAGGACGTTGTGGCCGCCGATGAAGCGCGCCACGAATTCGGTGCGGGGATGGTGGAAGATGTCGCGGGCGGTGCCCTGCTGCTCGATCCTGCCGTGGTTCATCACCACGATGTGGTCGGCAAGCGCCATCGCCTCTTCCTGGCCGTGGGTGACCTGGATGAAGCTGATGCCGAGCTCGCGCTGCAAACGCTTCAGCTCGCCGCGCATCTTCACCCGCAGAAACGGATCGAGCGCGGAGAGGGGCTCGTCGAGCAGCAGGATCTGCGGCTCGGTGATCAGCGCCCGGGCGAGCGCCACGCGCTGCTGCTGGCCGCCGGAGAGCTGCGCCGGCAGCCGGCCCGAATAGGGGCTCATGGCAACGAGCTCCAGCAGCTCGCCGGCGCGCTTGTGCCTGATAGCGCGGTCGACACCGCGCATTTTCAGAGCGAATGCAACATTGTCGAGCACGGTCAGGTGCGGAAACAGAGCATAGGACTGGAACATCATCGCTGTGCCGCGCTTGGCGGGTTCGAGATCGGTGACGTTCTGCGGGCCCAGGATGATGTCGCCCGCGCTGACCGCCTCATGGCCCGCGATCATCCGCAAGGTCGAGGTCTTGCCGCAGCCGGAGGGGCCGAGCAGGCAGCAATAGGTGCCGGCTGGGATCTTCAGATTGACGCTGTCGACCGCGAGCGTGGTGTCGTAGCGCTTGGTGACGGCGACCAGTTCGAGAGCGGCGGGAGTGGCCATGGCGTGTCCGCGAGAGGGGCGATGCTTCGCCTCTCTCCGCAAGGTCCATGCCAACAGCCCTCGGCAGGCCGAATTCCAAAACTGTGCAGCGGAGTCAGGTCGTTAGGTCGAATCCGGAGCATCCGGACTGCCCGCCGCGTGCGCGGACACCTGCACACAAAGCGGGCGCGGATTGTATAAAGTTTCGCCTGTGATTGGATACGGCCCGTCGACTAACATCGAAGGCCTGATGTCGCCGATCGAGCTCTCAAACCCATGGCTGCCAAGGTCCGACCGAAATCCGACGCGCCTGATGCGAGCGATCGCGTCAGCCGCATCAGGGAGGGGGTGACTGCGGCGATCCTCGAACATCGCCTGCTGCCGGGCACCAAGCTCGGCGAGGATGAGATCGGCGAGATCTATGGCGCGAGCCGCACACTGGTCCGCACCGCGCTTCAGCAGCTCGTGCATGAGGGCATCGTCAACATCGAGAAGAACCGCGGCGCCTTTGTCGCGCGGCCCACGCCCGCGGACGCGCGCGAAGTGTTCGAGGCGCGGCGCCTGATCGAGCCCACCATCGTCGACCACGCGATCGACGCGGCGTCGCCGGCCTGGATCGATCGCCTGCAGCAGCATCTGACCGAGGAGCGCGAGGCGGAGCTGCGTGGCGACGCGCGCGCTTCCGTGCGGCTCTCCGGCGAGTTTCACCGGCTGGTAGCCGAGATGTCCGGCCACAGCATCTATCTCGGCTTCCTGAAGGAGCTGATCGCGCGCTCCTCGCTCATCATCCTGCTCTATCGCCGCCACGACACGCCGGCCTGCGGCACCGATCATCACGTTGGCATTGTTGCCGCGATCCGCACGCGCGACAAACAGGCCGCGCGCGTGCAGATGCTGTCGCATCTTCGCGAGATCGAGGCCGAGCTATTCCTCAAGGATTCCGCCGCCGACGAGCTGCGGCTCGCAGACGTACTCGGCGCTTGAGTGGACGCTGCCTAGGCCGGCGGCGCTCCCTGGTTTCGCCTGATGATCTTGAGCACGAGCAGGGCGGCGCCCAGCGCTAGAAACAGTGCGCCCAAAATCGTCGTGCCGGTGGATTCGTATGCCACGCCGACTGCGGTCAGCAGGCATCCGATGATGATCGCGAAGAGGCCGCCGAGCTTCTTGGTCAGCAGAACGTATCCGTCACTCGTTTGTGCCACCATGTTGCGCTTTGTCTCCTTGATGTCGGGCCTGCCTTCAAAGTTCGCTCGCGCCCCATGATCTCCCGTCGCGCAGGCCACGCGGGATCGTACTCCTGTTCGATGCAGTTGCAATCTGTCGTTGATCTCTGGCCGGACTCGTTGTCCGTCTTTCGATTTCAGTTCGATAAGTGAGACAGCAGCACTTACGCATTTGCCGGGTTTTCCTGTTTCAATACGCACTTGCGGCATTTTCCGCTGGCGCCGTATGGCAGAGCTGCAAAATCGCCTTTAGGTTGAAATTGACTCTCCGCGGTCAACAGAATCAACTTGCCACGCAAGCGTCGAGTTCTGGAACGGAGCTGACGTCAGTTGAATCCGTGCTGCGGAGTGGTGCCATAGCGCGACCCTTGGCTGACGAACGAGAGACCGCGATCATCCCGGCCGGACGGCTTCCCGGCTACCTGTGGGGCGAGATCCCCAAGCGATCAGCCTACTGCGAATACGTGAGGTGGAAGAACGGGTAGGGGACTTCGCGAAGGCTGACGCTGGAGATGATCAAGGGAGGAAGACATGACGACCTACGACCATAGCGCGCCGATGGGCGCGACTGGCCTGCCGCAACCGCCCCGCTGGGTCTGCGTGCTGTTGGGGCTCTTCATGATATTCACGGGATTGCTGGTGCTGGGCGATGTCGCGTTCTTCACCGTGGTCAGCGCGCTGTTCATCGGCTGGATGGCGGTCGCCATCGGCGCCTTCGAGGTCTTCCACGCATTCTGGACCAAGGGATGGGGCGGGTTCGTGTGGCAGGTGCTGCTCGGCATTCTCTACATCGCCTTTGGCATCGTTCTCATCAGCCAGCCGGTGACCGGTGCGTTGGTGCTTACCTATGTGCTCGGCCTTGCACTCCTCGTTTCCGGCGCCGTGCGCATGTTGATCGGCATTGGCCGCTGGCAGCGGGGCGGCGGGATCATGCTCGCGTCCGGCGCGTTTGGTGTTCTCGCGGGGCTCGTCATCCTCACCGGCTTTCCCTTGACCGGGCTCTGGGTGCTCGGTGTGCTGCTCGGCATCGATCTCTTGTCCCACGGCATCGGGTGGCTGACGTTCGCCTGGCTGCCAGCGGCCAGAACTGTGTAGCGGCGCGGGGGGATTGGACATGTCAGGGGCGACGATGCCGTCGGGGCTCTTGCGAGCCGCTACATTGCTTGCGTTCATTGGAATAGCCTTCGGTCTCCTGTCGCCGGCATCGGCGCAACAGGACTCCGTCGTCCTGTTCCGCAATATCAGGATATTTGACGGCAAGGCCAGCGCGCTCTCCGCGCCGTCCAACGTTCTTGTCAGGAACAAGACGATCGAGAAGATTTCGGCCGGTGACATCGCGGCCACGGGGCAAGTGATCGACGGCGGTGGCCGCGTGCTGATGCCGGGGCTGATCGATGCGCATTGGCATGCGATGCTGGTGCGGCCGACGCCGACGGCCGCGCTCTCGGGCGATATCGGTTACAACAACCTGCTCGCCGCGAGCGAGGCGACGGCGACGCTGATGCGCGGCTTCACCACCGTGCGCGATATGGGCGGTCCTTCCTTTGGGCTGAAGCAGGCCATCGACGATGACCTCGTTGCCGGACCGCGCATCTATCCGTCCGGCGCCATCATCACCATCACCGGCGGCCACGGCGACTTCCGGCAGCTCTCCGATTTGCCGCGCACCATCGGCGGGATGCTGAGCCGCATGGAGCGGATTGGCGGCAGCATGGTCGCCGACAGTCCTGACGAGGTCCGCGTACGTGCGCGCGAGCAGCTCATGCAGGGGGCTTCGCAGGTCAAGCTCACGGCGGGCGGCGGCGTCGCGTCACCCTTCAGCCCGCTCGATGTCTCGACCTTCACCGAGCCGGAGCTCCGCGCCGCCGTCGAAGCAGCCGACAATTGGGGCACCTACGTTGCCACGCACGCCTATACGCCGGTCGCGATCGAGCGCTCGATCGCAGCCGGTGTCAGATGCATCGAGCATGGTCACCTCATGGACGAGGCGTCGGCGCAGCTGATGGCGGAGAAAGGGATCTGGCTCAGCACGCAACCGTTCCTGGATCTCTCCATGGCTGCCGGGCTTGGGCCCGCGGAGCAAGACAAGATGCGGCAGGTGGTTACCGGCACCGACCGCGTCTATGCGCTGGCGAAAAAGTACCACATCAAGACCGCGTTTGGCACCGACATCCTGTTCTCGAAGGCGCTGGCGGACAAGCAGGGCGCGATGCTGAGCGCGCTCACGCGCTGGTACACGCCGGCCGAAGCGCTGATCATGGCGACGTCAACGAATGCCGAACTCTTGAACCTGTCGGGCAAGCGAAATCCCTACCCAGGTAAGCTCGGCGTCGTGGAGGAGGGGGCGTTCGCCGATCTCCTGCTGGTCGACGGCAATCCACTCGACAACATCAAGCTGGTCGAAGATCCCGCGAAAAACTTCGTGGTGATCATGAAGGGCGGCAGGATCTACAAAAACATGCTCGCGCACTGACGCGTGCATGTTCAGGCGTCGTCCCGCGAAATTGGAGCGCTTCTAGTCCTTATCGTCAGGAACCGGCTTTTTTTGTCGCGAACCTGTTGCGACCTCCGGAACTGCAGGAGGCCGCGCTGGGCTTGTCACAATTTCGGGCCTGTCGTCTGAGGCGTGACTTCTAAGTGTCTCCAGGACCAGAAAGAATTTCTCGGCTAACATGGTCAAGCTCGCTGACGTTCATCTCGGTTTCGAGAACGGCGAGATTCGCTATCAATTCGATCACTTGCCGCGCTCAGCGGCAATTAAATTCGCAGTCGGATTGTGACAAACTTTGCCGGATTGTCCCATTCGGTGCGTTATGCGGACCATCGCGCTCTGCCGCGCAACGTTGCTATTCCTCGCGGGCCGCACCGGCTATATGCTGTTGCTCTGTCATCGAACTGTCATGTTACCGCAAAATGCTAAAGTCAGACGCAACGCCGGCCCGCAAGATTCCGGGCGCGCCGGATGGGAATCTTGTCCCAAAGGACAACAAGAGAACACAATACGTGACCGGTTTCCTCAGGCAACGTGAAGCGGCCGAGCCCGACGCGGAAGCAACGATTGTCGACGGTGCTGTGATTGATCACACGCCATCGCAAGACACGACGCTTGTACCCGAGCCGTCATCGTCGCACGCTGCCGCGCGTCCAGCGGGCGAGATCGAACTCAAGCTTCTCGTCGCTGCCGATCGCATGGCGCATTTCAACGCCGCGCCGATCATCGCGACCAACGCGCGCAACAAGGGCACGCGCAAGCATCTCAAGTCCGTCTATTATGACACGTCGGAGCATACGCTTCGGCGCAACGGATTGACCTTGCGCGTACGTCAGAGCGGTGCGCGCTTCGTGCAGACCGTGAAGACCGATGCCGCGGACGATCCGCTGCGCCGTGGCGAGTGGGAGGCGAGCGTGCCGTCGCTTGCGCCGGATCTCGCTCTCGCGATGCCTTTCCTTCCGGAGAAGCTCCGCGGCCGTCTCGAAGCGCAGTCGCTCGAAGCCGTCTTCACGGCCGATATCCATCGGCACGCGCGCATCGTCGATCTGCCGTCCGGCACGGTCGAGATCGCCTTCGATCAGGGCGTGCTGACGGCCGGTGATCAGTCGATGCCGGTGAGCGAAATCGAACTGGAGCTCAAGAGCGGCAGCGCGGGCACGATCTACGAGATCGCGCTGCGGCTTGCGGAGCACGGGGCGGTGAAGCCCTCGATCCGCAGCAAGTCGGCGCGCGGCTTCGACCTTGCCGCAGGCACGCCGCCATCGGTACGCCGGCCGAGCAAGCTTCGTCTCGATCCTTCTGTTGCGCTCGACGAGGCCTTCGCCACGATCCTGCGCTCCTGCTTCCTCCATCTGCTTCAGTCGCTGCCGGCGGCCGAGGACGGCCGCAATCCGGAAGGCGTGCATCAGCTTCGCGTTGCGCTGCGTCGGCTGCGATCGGCGCTCGATCTGATGCGATCGGCGGGCGCACTCAGCAATCTCGACATGCTGCGGTCGGAAGCAAGATCGCTGGCGCAAGACCTGTCCGCCGCGCGCGACTGGGATGTGTTCCAGCTCGAGACCCTGCCGACGATCGCAAACGCCTGTCCTTCGGTCGCCGGCTTCGATGCGCTGGGCCGGGCTGCGGCCAAGTGCCAGTCGGACGCCTATCGCAAGGCGCATCGTGCGCTCGATGATCGCCGCTGCGCCATTTTCCTGATCGGCCTCGGTGGCTGGATCGAGACGCGAGGCTGGCGCAACGATGTCGCCGCCGAAGACCTCGGCCAGCTCTCTGAGCCCGCCGTCAACTTCGCGCAGCGTGTTTTGTCGGCGCAGTATGCCAAGGTGCTCAAGCGCGGGCGCCGTTTCAAATCGCTTTCCGCGGAAGGGCTGCACCGGGTGCGGCTCGCGACCAAGCGGTTGCGCTATCTCAGCGAATTCCTGCTGCCGCTGTTCGAGGATCGCAAGTCCGTGCGACGCTTCTCGCGCAGGCTTGCCGGTTTGCAGGAGGAACTCGGCGCCTTCAACGACATGGCGGTCACGGCATCATTGCTTGACGGGCTCGGTACCGAGCCCGATAGCGCAGTCGCGGCGGCGGCGATCGCTGGCTGGCAGGCGCGCGCGTCGGTCGGCGTGCAGCCCGCCTTGCAAAGCACATGGCGCGATTTCACCGCCGCACGCGCGCCGTGGTCGCGGCAAGCCGAGCAGGATTGACCGCGTCTGGCGTTCCCAAAAAAAGTTGCGGCCAGCCATTGGGGGATGGCTGGCCGCGCGCGAACCGGTCTGGGACGGGGAGGGGTGGGGATGTGACCGGGCCGCGTAACTCGTTCCTTGGTAACTACTGATTTTTCGCGCTGGCGGTGGCGACCGCCGGCTTGGTATCGCCGAGCGAGACCCAGACGTTGGGATCGCCCTGCGACTGGCGCTTGACGAATCGGTAGCCGGTCTCCGTCCAGGCAACGACGCTCTCGTTCTGATTGTCGAGAACGAACTCGCCCTTGTCGGTCTTCACCGTCAGCACCGCGTGTCCTTCGCCCTTCTTGTCGCGCACGACCGTGATGAGCAGGGCCTCGCGCGGCCAACCGGCATCGATCAGCATCTTGCGCTTCAACAGCACATAGTCTTCGCAGTCGCCGTAGCCGTCGGTCGGCAGCGACCACTTCTCGATCACGCCCCAGTGCTCCTGATCGGTCAAAGGCTTGATGGTCTCGTTGACCCAGCGATTGACCTTGACGAGGTCGCGCCATGCGGCCTGCGACATCACGATGTCGCGCGGCTGCGTCGGCCCGCCCTGGCACTGAGCCGGATTGTCCGCACAGAATTCGACCCAGCCGATCGGCGCACGCGTGGCGTCGCCGAGGCTCGCGTAGAGCAGACGGCTGTCGCCGGCCTGCGCTGCCGCGCTGATCCCGAAGAACATGGCGCCCAGCGCCAGCCCTTTCCCCTGTCCCCTGAAGTCAAACATTGCGGTCCCCGTTTCTTGTTGGGACCACATTTCGCACGGAGCTTTTGAGTTGCCGCTAAATCGGCCAAGTCAAGTCGAGACGAATACAAGTAAAACCAGCAGAAAATTCGATCTATACTTGAATAGAATTCGCATTAAATTCGAGATTACTGCAATTGATTCAAATTGTAGGGATTAACGCGGAAACACCGGCGGAACTGCCGTTTCCGCGTGCAAACAGGCGGCGCGTTAACCCGCGCAAGCCGCCTCAGCGCGCATGAAAAAGGCGGCGTCCGGATCGCGGAGGCCGCCTTTTCGGCTGAAAATACAATGGTTTTGACGCTGCCGCGCTTTACCGCGCGGTAACGCTCTCTTCGAGAGTCTCGATCGGCTGCTCGTGCATGAACTCCAGCGCGAAGCCGTCCTCGAGGTTTCGGACCACGCGGCCCTGGACCCGGCCGAGGAAAACCGTCGATTTCAACGGCGGGCGGTTCTCCGCGGCGACCGCGGCTCCGGACAGCGAGAGGTCGATGATGCGGCAGGTCATCTTGGTGCCGTCATCGAGCGTCAGCACCGCGATCGGGTTGCGCGGCACGATACGGTCGTGGCGGCGATCCTCCGGCAGATTGAGGATATCGCGGTTGGCAAGCCAGGTGAGCTGGGCGGCGAGCTTGTCGCGCTTGCGGGGCGTCGCCCCGATCGTCATGGCGAAGCCATTGTCGATGATGCGGGTGATCTTGCCCTCGACGCGGCCGATATGGTCGAGATAGGCGACCACGCGGTCGCCGACATTGCCGATGCCCGGCGCGAGCAGCGCCAGCCCGCCCGGCGACATGTTGATCACCTGGCAGGGGAATTCCCGGCGGTCCGGCAGCATGTAGCGGCCGAGCAGGTGAACCTTCACCCGCTGGAAACGCCGACGTTCCTCGGTGGCCGGAAGAAATTTTTTGTTCGCCAGCGCCATTTTCACTACCCGACTCCCGCCCGGGCGGAGTCCGAAACGACCCTAAGGTCCATAGGGTTAATGCCGCGTTAGTATTACGCGCGTCGATGACGGACAGAAACAATGCGCTCGAAAAGCCACAGCAGCGGCGGGCGGGCCTGTCGCGGCGGTGCTGACGCCGGGGGCAACGGGCCGCGTCGTTACACTGAGCCCTTACGCCTTCCTCGCCGCGCGCTGATACAGCAGGCCCAGCAGCGCCAGCAGCACAACGGCCGAAAGCCCGAGTGACCAGTGAATGCCGATCGCCGCGCCGAAGACCCCGACAGTGATGCCGCTGAAGGCCCGCATCCCGAGCCCGGCCATGTTGTAGAGGCCGACGACGCGGCCGCGGATGTCCGGCGGCGCGTTCAGCTGCACCAGTGCCTGCGCCATGGTGTTGAAGGAGAGCTCGAAGAAGCCTGCAAAAAACAACAGCACGATCGCGACCGGGTAGATCTGCACCGCGGCGAAGCCAAGCAGCGCCACGCTCCAGAGCACCGCCAGCGTGATCGCGGTGCGCGGCGTGCCCTTGAGGCGCCCCCAGGATTCCAGCGCGATGCCGGCGAGCAGTGCACCGGCGGCGTCCGCCGCGAGCAATACGCTGTAGGAGACGCCGGGATCGCCGTGGCCGAGATCGCCGGCAAAGCCCGGCATCTGGGCGTGATAGGCGTTGCCGATCATGAAGGAGGTGAGGCCGGCGAGCCACGTCATCGCGGTCAAGACCGGCTGGGTGCCGATGGCGCGGATCGTCAGCATAATGTCGGCAAGGCCGCGCACGGCAAACCGCCGCACGGCCAAACTCTTGTCGCGCACCGGCGCCCAGAACAGCCACAACAGCATCGGCAGATAGAACAGCGTGTTGAAGATGATGCCATGCGAGGTGCCGAGCGTAAGCATGATGACGCCGCCGACGGCAGGTCCAACCAGGATGCCGAGATAGCGCGCCATCGCATTCAGCCGCACCGCGCTCGGCAGGTCAGCGGGACCGACGAGGTCGTAGAGCAGGAGCTGGTTCGGCGTCTGCCACAGCACGCCGGCGCAGCCGTGGATCACGAGCAGCAGCATGGCGTGCCACATCTCGATCGTGTCGGTGATGAAGAAGAAGCCCCATCCGCTTGATGCCACGATGAACAGCAGCATGCCGCACTGGATGATGCGGCGCGGGTCAAACCGGTCGGCGAGCCCGCCGACGGCGACCGAGAACAGCAGAAACGGCAGCCAGTGCGACAGCACGGCAAAGCCAGCCAGCGCCGGCGAATGGAATTTCTGGAACACCACCCAATAGCTGATCACATGCTCGATGTTGTCAGCCATCATCGCCAGCACGTAAGCCACGAACTGGAGGCGGTAGGGCACGGACTTCATCGCCGCGAACGAGCCGGACGCGGCTATTGGATTCTGGGGGTGGGGGGTCAAGCGATCACCTGGGTGGGACTTGAGCCGTCCCTACACGCTCAACCGCGAGCGCTCAAGACACTTGGGTGTGTGGGAGCTGTAGCCCGGATGAGCGAAGCGACATCCGGGTTCTTCGTCTCCCCGCATATCGCTTCGCTCATGCGGGCTACGATACAGCGCTATTATACGACCACAGACTCCAGGAAAGACCTGACCGCCGCCGCAAGATCGTCCGGCCTGTCATATGGCAGCCCATGGCCAACGTCCGGTATCAGCTCATAGCGGAGGCGTTGATTGAGCCCCTGCAGCTCTCGCGCCGTTTCGACGGACACAACGCCATTGTCTCCGATGACAAGCAAGATCGGGACGGAGATGGCGCCGATCAGCTCACGATAGTCGGGGTTAGGCGGCGTGAGGACTTCGAAAGCACCGATGTTGGTCTGCAACCTCGCATCGGTCATGAACTCGACCAGCTCGAGCGGACGATGCGGATGCCGCTGCCGCGCCTGGGCCAGCACTTCACTCCTGTCCAGGCCGAGCAATCTGCGATGCTGCTCGGCGACATCGCTCTCGTAGACCTCGCGTTGGCGCTCGGGTGACAAGAATGTCGGATCAGCCAGGACGACGCCGGCAATGGCCGTACCCACCTTGCTCGCGACCACAGCCGCGGTCATGCCTCCCATCGAGTGACCGAGTAGCACCGGGGCGGCAAGCCCGAGCGCTTTGATGAGACCGACGACGTCGCTCGCGTGATCGCGGTACAGATAGCCATGAGGCGGTGCACTCGACGCTCCGTGACCTCTCGCGTCGGGCATGATGACGTCATAGCTATCTTCGAGAGCGCGCGCCAACGGCGTCCAGCAGGCTCCGCTTCCGATCAAGCCATGCAGCGCAATCAGCGGGGGCTTGTCGCCGCCGGTTCGGAGATAGTGGATGTCGATCCCGTTTACCTTACAGATTTCGCGAATCCAGTTTGTCATTCAGGCACTATACGCGACCGTAGCCCGGATGAGCGAAGCGATATCCGGGACCGCCGGCCCCGCATGTCGCTTCGCTCATGCGGGCTACTGCACCACCTTGGCACGACCGCGCATCTCACATACGCTTCCCTGAGCCCGCACCAATCAATCATAACAGGCGGGCGGTGAGGAAGCAGCCATGGAGCAGATCCGCGTTTGCACCCACGCAGGGCCGGGCTCGGAGCCCGTCATCCGCACCGTGCCGTGGCCGAAGGTTGGCCGTAAGGCCGCGCTGATCAAGATTGGCGCCTGCGGCGTCTGCGGCACCGACCTGCATATCCTCAAAGGACACTGGCCGAAGCCGCTGCCCTGGCCGTTCACGCTCGGGCATGAGCTCGGCGGCGTTATCGTCGAATGCGGCGAGGAATTCACTGAGGACTTCATGAGCAAGCCGCTGAAGGTCGGATCAAAAGTGATGATCCCGCCGCTGATGCCCTGCGGCCGCTGCTACTACTGCATCCATTATCCGCAGACCGCCAACAAGTGCCTGACGCCGGTCTATTACGGCCGCTATCTCGGCTTCGATAAACCACCTCACATGTGGGGCGGCTGGGCCGAATATGTCTATGTCGATCTCGGCATGCTGCCGGGCACCAAGATCTACAGATTGCCCGACGACATGTCGCTGCGGCTGGGTGCGCTGTCCGAGCCGCTCACGTCCTGCATCCGCGCCTTCAATCGCGCGAGCCGCGCCGGGGGTTTCAGCTGGGGCGATACGGTGGTGATCCAGGGCTCGGGCCCGATCGGCATCCTCGCGGTTGCGGCAGCAAAGGAGATGGGGGCAGGGCGCGTGATCTGCGTCGGGGCGCCGGAAGAGCCGCGGCTGAAGCTCGCCCGCGAGTTCGGTGCAGAGGCGACGGTGAACATCGACGAGCTCAAATCGCCGCAGGATCGCATCGCGCGCGTGCGCGAGATCGTCGGCGGCTTCGGCGCCGATCTCGTGATGGATTGCTCGGGACATCCGACCGCCGGCCCCGAAGGCATCGAGATGCTGCGCGACGGCGGCACCTATGTGGAGATGGGCCAGTTCACCGATGCCGGCTCGATCGAGACCTCGTGGCACCGCATCTGCACCAAGGACCTCAACGTGCTCGGCTCGTGGGGCTTTACCGGTAACGATCTGCCGCTCGGCGTCGACATGCTCTACCGCACCCGCGACAAATATCCCTGGCTGAAGATGCAGACGATCTATCCGTTCACGGAAGAAGGCGTCGCGCAGGCGGTCAAGGACGCCATGGCGATGAAGACGGTGAAGTCGACGATCGTGCCGTGGCCGGAGCTGGTGGGGTGAGGTTTGTGGCTCGGATAGAGGGAAGCGACGACGCAATGTTCCGTTAGCCCGCAGCCGCCCTCGGCTATTTGGCTTGCTTCGTGGCTTGGCAATGATCGTCGAGGACATCGCGGATGATCCGGCGTTGCTTCTCGGCCTCGACCGGATTGGTGTCTCGAAGCTGCACCAGTGTGATCATGGCCTTCCAAATTGCCCAGCCTCGCGCACGCTCCCAGGTCGCCGGATCAAGTGCAACAGCTGAACGGAATATTCCTCGGGCAGCTTGATCGAGGAATGCCCATGCAATTGTGAGATCACAGGATGGATCACCGATACCGGCGCATCCAAAGTCGATGACTGCATTCAGCAAGCCCTCTTTGACCAAGAGATTGGTCGCAGCAATGTCGCCATGAATCCATACAGGCGGTCCCTGCCACGATGTTTCCAGCGCGGTGTCCCAGACCTCCGTCGCTGCCGTCATATCGATCTCGCCCGCGAGCGCATGGATCGATCGGCGTGTCTCGGTGTCGTAGGTCGAGAGCGATCCGCCGCGATGAAAGTTGTGAACACCGGCTACAGGGCCGTTGCGCGCGTCAATGCCGCGCAAGGCAACCAAAAAAAATGGGCAAGGTCCGTGGCGAAGCGGCCGAGATCGTCGATGCGGCCGAGGTGCGCCGGTTCGCCATCAAGCCAGCCGTAGACCGACCAAGGCCAGGGATAACCCGCGCCTGGAGTGCCCAGGCCAAGGGGAGCAGGGATCGGCAATGGCAGATGCGGCCTGAGCGCTGGCAGCCAAGGATGCTCCTTCTCGACTTGAGCCACATAACCGGGCTCGCTCGGCAGCCTGACTGACATTTTGTCGCCAAGGCGGAAAGTTCTGTTGTCCCAACCGCCGTTCTCAATTGGCGCGACGGCAAGGTTCGCCCATTGGGGGAACTGCGAGCGAACCAGTTGATTCACCAGCTTCACATCAATCTCGGTCATCGTCGTGTGATCATCCGTGGATAGATGAAGCAGTGCCGTCTTGCGGCGATCCTGGCCCAAACTATCGCAGAATGAAGTACTCTAGCCCAGAGGTCGGCTCCTGGCGATCATTGCATCGCCGCGTGCTGTCAGCCTATAACAGCGGCAGAGCGGGACGTGGCACGTCTAGCGCTAGACTTTTCGGTCGCCGAAGGAAACGACGACGGAACAGAAGACAAATGAACGAAACGGACGCTCGCCCTCTAGCGCCATTTTCCGCTGTGCCATGGCCGGAATTGGTGGAATAGCTAGTATTTCCTCTCGCCGGGAGAGCGGCACGCCGTCGCAAAAAAAATCACAACCGTGACTTCCATTTGACGTTGAAGCCGCTAGCCTGCGCACCTCGCAAGGCCCGCAGGTGTCATGAACAAGTCATCCGAGTCTCCCGACGCTTCCCTCGCATCCCTCATCCCCGACATCGACCGGCTTGCCGCTGAAGCGATGGCCGTCTGGAAAGTGCCGGGCACCGCGCTTGCCGTCGTCCAGGACGGCAAGGTGGTGCTTACGCGCGCCTACGGCCAGCGTGATGTCGAGGCCGATCTGCCAGTGACGCCACGCACCCAATTCGTGATTTGCTCGATCACGAAATCCTTTACGGCAACCGCGATCGCATTGCTGCATAACGAGGGCCTGCTCGACTGGGGCAAGCCGGTGCGAGACTATCTTCCGGAGTTTCGGTTGCATGATGCGATCGCCACCGAGCGCGTCACCATTCGCGACTTGCTGACCCATCAATCGGGGCTGCCGCGCCACGACTGGCTTCATCTGCCCGGTGACCTTGCGCCGGCCGAGATGCTGCCGCTCATGCGGCATCTCGAACTGAGCCGCGACATTCGCACGACCTGGCAATACAACAACCTCTGCTACAATGCCGCCGGTCTCCTGATCGAGCGGCTGAGCGGGAAGAGCTTCGAGACCTTTGTGCGGGAGCGCCTGACCGATCGGCTCGGCATGGCGGTTGGCTTCTCGCTGGATGAGCTCGAAGCTGCGGCCGAGGCTGCACGGCCGTACATGATCCATGTCGACACGCGGCTGCCGGCGCTGCGTCTGCCGATCCGGGTCACGGCCGCGGGCGCGATCAATACGTCGGTGACCGATCTGGCGAACTGGATGCGTCTGCATCTCGGCCAGGGCGAGTTCGATGGTGAGCGCCTGTTGCCGGCGGCGCTGGTGGAGCAATTGCATGCGCCGCTGGCGCACGTCGGGAAGTCGGAATTTTCCGAGTTCGGTCACGGCCATTACGCATTGGGGTTTCAGTCCAACACCTATCGTGGCGATCGCCTGATGTGGCACGGTGGTGGCTGGAATGGCTGGGGCTCGCTGATGACGCTGGCGCCGGATGCCGGCATCGGTGTTGCCGTGCTCACCAATCGCAGTCCGAGCGCGGTGCCGCAGATCCTGACATGGTACATCGTAGACCGGTTGCGCGGACGCGAGCCCGTAGATTGGTTCGCGCGCTTCCATAGGATTCGTGATGATTTCATCGCCCATATCCCGGCCGACAAGGAGGCGCGGGAGAAAGCGCGCCACAAGGACACGAAGCCGGCGCATGCATTGTCGGCCTATGCGGCCGACTATGCCCATCCCGCCTATGGAATGATCTCGATCCGTGAGCGGGACGGCGCGCTGCACTGGTCGTGGCGCGGCATGAGCGCGCCGTTGTCACACCGGCATTTCGAGACGTTCGTCACGCCGGAGATCATCGACCTGCTCCATCCGGATAATCTCCCCATCACCTTCCAGACCGACCGGGATGGCAACATCGCGCACCTGTCGGCGCCGCTGGAACCGATGGTCAGGGATATCGTGTTCGAGCGACGCGCGGCAGGCGATTGCACTGACCCTGCATTTCGTGCGCGCTGCGTCGGGCATTTCAGGAGCGGCGGCGTGAACCACCACGTCACCCTCGACGCTGGCCGGCTGATTTTGAAGCCCGACTACCAGCCGGCCTATCGTCTCGAGCCGCAGCAGGGCCGCCGGTTTCGCATCATCGAGCTGGACGGTTTTGCTGTCGAGTTTCGCGGAGAAGGCGACGGGATTGACCAGATCGTGTTTCACCAGCCGAACGGCACCTTCGTCGCGGACCGTGTGGTGGAATAGGAAAGAGATCACCGGTGGCACCACACTCAAGCGAGCCGCGCTCGCCCTTCCGCGCCATTCGCGCGATCGATTACACCGTGATCTTCGTGCGCGACATGGCCGCGATGCGGCGCTTCTATGAGGACGTTCTCGCGTTTCCGCTGCTGCGCGAACTTTCGCCGAACTGGATCGAGTACGGGGTCGGCAGCAACACGCTGGCCCTGGCAAGACCGAGCCGGACTGCTGCGGATGCCCCGACGCCGATGGGGAGCGCCTCGCTGCAACTGGCTTTCAGGGTATCCGCAGCCGAGGTCGACGCGTGCGCGGACGAACTCGTGCGGCAAGGCGTGGCGCTGTTGTCGCCGCCAACGAACCAGTCGTTTGGACATCGGACGCTGTTTTTCCGCGACCCCGACGGCAATCTCCTGGAGGTCTATGCGGAGATTTGAGCGTAAGGTCGGCCCAGAGGCGGGTCGATGCCCAGAAAGTTCCTTCGGGAATCCGCGAGTTATTCACGGCGGGGTGAAACTTAGGCCCAAGTTCCGGCTTTGAATTCGCGGGAGAGATATCGTGAAGCGAATTCTGAAACCCGTTGCTTACATCCTGGCTGCCATCTACTTCCTGGCGGATGCGGTCTTTATGGCCGTGACGGGGCCGATATCGCGCTGGATTGGGCGCCATTTCGAATTCAAGCGATTGCGGGCCTGGATCAGATCGCTGCCGCCTTATCCGTCGCTCGCCTTGTTTTCCGTCCCCGTGATCATCCTGGAGCCGATCAAGCCGGTGGCTGCTTACCTCGCCGCAACCGGTCAGGTCCTGAGCGGCGCGGCGACTTTCCTCGTCGGCGAGCTGCTCAAGCTCGTGCTGGTCGAGCGGCTGTTCCATCTCACCCGTGACAAGCTGATGCGGATTCCAGCTTTCGCCTGGGCATACGGGAAGTTCGCCGAGATGAGGGCATGGCTACGGGCAACCGAAGCCTGGCGCGTCGTCCGCGCCTTGAGCCGCACGGCGAGAGACTATGTTGCGCGGGCAAGAGCATGGCTGGTCGGCAGCTTCAGCAAGCTGGTGACCTCCAGGGATTAGGACCAGACGAGCCGGCCCCTACGCGAGTTTGCGCATTGCTGAGGTGGCCTTGTCGCGGCGGAGTGGCTCCGGCCGCCTGATCTGCATCAAGTTCACTCGCTTTCCTTGACGTATCCAGAAGACAAGGCCTGCGCCCATTCCGGGCGGTTGTTGGCGAGCGCACGTGCCGACGCGGACTCCCAGTCGTATTCCAGGGCCAAAAGTTCGACTTGCCAGCCTCTTTTGCGTTTCGTAAGTATCGCATACCGAGCGTGAGGCGAGCGGTATTCCAGGTTTGCGGCAAAAGGAATGTCCGCGAATACCGGGCAACCAACACTACCGGGATTGAGAACCAGACACTCTCCCGGCCCTTGAACGACCGCCTGGCGGTGGCTATGGCCACACAGTATCACGCGAGCTGTTGTCTCACTCCCCAGGCGCGTTGCCAGCACGTCGCGGCGCGCGGGCACAAAGCGGCCGTCGTCGAGCGATTCTTCCAACAGGCACGTCGTATCGTCGTCGGGCGTGCCATGGCACGCCAAAATTCCGTCTTCCAGCCGCAGCTGGGGAGGCAAGCTGTGTAGCGCGAGACGTTGCTCCGCAGTCAATGCGTTACGCGCGAACTTACCCGCCGACGAGAGCCTGTCTTCTGGAAACTCCTCAATCCAGCGGTCATGGTTCCCGCGCACAGTCGGTAACGATAGCGATTGTAGCGCTTCGAAAGTTTCTCTCGGCCACAAGGGGCTGGTGACGCAATCGCCCAGATTGACCGTACTATCGACGCCACGCGCCTTGATATCGGCCAGCACAGTCTCCAAAGCAGCAAGGTTGCCGTGAATGTCGGAAATGACTGCCAATCGCATCGTTGTGCTCCCACTACACCTTGGCCTGAACTTAGCCCGTCGCTTGGGCCCCGGGAATATCCAACTTCCGAAGCCGGCTAAGCCAAAGGTGCTCCCGAATTGACTGCTCTGCTCAAAACTAGAAATCGCCTAAGACGCCCGCATGGTCTGAACAGCTAGCCGCGCCTATTCTCGCTCTCCTTCACCACCGTCGCGCCCACAACCTTCTTGCCCTCCAGCTCCCGTACGATGCGCTCATCCGGACCGACCGCGCCGAGATCGAATTCGTGATCCGGCGTGATCAGGATCAGGCGCTGGCCGATGATGACGACCACCGTCATGTCGTTCATCTCGCCTTCCTTGGCCCATGCGCGGATATCGCTGGCGTAGGGCTCCCTGCGCCACGCGTTGGGAGATCCCGGGTCGCATCGGATTTCGATGCCGTCATCCGAAGCGGTCAGAACGAGCTTCGACCGGCTCGGTTTCCAGCGCTCGTCGAGGAGATCGTTGACCAGCCACAGGCAGGCGAAATCTGCACATTCGTCCGGCCGCGTCGCGTAGATCGCGCAGCCCCGGCCGGGTCTGCAATGCGGGCACCAGGCGTTCGTGGGCTTGGCCAGCGCCTCGATGGCCATCACCTTGCAGCAGAGCGTGCAATCGCCGCAGGTGCGTTTGACGGAGGACGTCACGCGGTCATTCCCCGCAGATCCGGTTGCGTTCAGGTTACGCGAGGTGGCCGCAAAAATCCTCTGCAACCTTCGGGCGCGGTTCTTTCCGCGAAACCATGCGTCACAGGCATGGTGATTTGCCAACTCTTGGCGTAAAGAGCGCCCAGATCAAATCGCCAGCGTCCGGCCGGCCGTTTGCCGCGCACGCAGCTTCGGGCGTCGTGGCTCGCCGTTCCGCGCCTGAATCAACCAAGGTTTCCATCTCGTGTCATTTCCGGCCCTGAGTCCGCCGCTCGCCCAAGCTTTGGCCGAGCGGAACTACGATTCACCGACCCCCGTTCAACTGGCCGTGCTCGCCGACGAAGCCGCCGACCGCGACCTCCTGGTTTCGGCCCAGACCGGCTCCGGCAAGACCCTCGCTTACGGACTGGCCTTGGCCAAGAATCTGCTTGATGGCGCCGAGCGGTTCGGACCGGCGTCCGCGCCGCTCGCCCTGATCGTGGCGCCGACGCGCGAGCTTGCCTTGCAGGTTCAGCGCGAACTCGCATGGCTCTATGGGCATGCGGGCGGGCGGGTCGTCTCCTGCGTCGGCGGCATGGATCCACGGCGCGAGCAGCGCGAGCTTGCGGCCGGCGCCCACATCGTCGTCGGCACGCCCGGACGGCTGTGCGATCATTTGCGCCGCGGTCGTCTCGACATCTCCGAATTGACGGCGGTCGTCCTCGACGAGGCCGATGAAATGCTCAATCTCGGCTTTCGCGAGGACATGGAGTTCATCCTCGAGACCACACCGGAGACGCGCCGCACCTTGCTGTTCTCGGCGACGTTTCCGCGGGGCATCGTTGCGCTGGCCAAGCAATATCAGCAGCAGGCTTTCCGGATCGAGGTCGCGGGCGACGAAGGCGGTCATGCCGACATCGAATATCGCGCGATCCGGATCGCACCCGGTGATGTCGAGCACGCGGTCGTCAACGTTCTTCGCTTCTTCGAGGCGCCGAGCGCGCTGGTATTTTGCAGCACGCGCGATGCGGTCAGGCATTTGCAAGCGGCGCTGCTGGAGCGCGGCTTTTCCGTGGTCGCGCTATCAGGCGAATTGACGCAGAACGAACGGACCCTGGCGCTCCAGTCGCTGCGGGACGGACGCGCCCGCGTCTGCGTGGCGACCGACGTCGCCGCCCGCGGCATCGACCTGCCGAGCCTCGATCTCGTCATTCATGCGGACCTGCCCAATGATGCCGAAGTCATGCAGCATCGCTCGGGCCGCACCGGGCGCGCGGGCCGAAAGGGTACAAGCGTCCTCCTGGTGCCGCCCGCGCGGCGGCGCCGCGCGGAGCTGCTGCTCAATCTTTCAGGGATTGACGCTGCCTGGGGGATCGCGCCTCAGGCGGACGAGATCCGCAAGCTCGATCACGAGCGCATGAAGGACGTGTTGTTCACCGAGGAGACCACCTCAGACGATCTGGTTCTGGCGCAGGCGTTGTTGGCCGAGCGGTCGGCCGAGGATATCGCCGCGGCGCTCGCGCGGCTTTATCGCGCGCGGTTGCCGTCGCCCGAAGACATCATCGATCCCGGTGAGCGAAGCGGCCGGCCGCGTGACGACCGCGGTCGCGAAAGGTTTCAAGGCGAAGGAGGCGATGATCGCTCCGCGAAGCCCCGATTGAAAGCCGGGAAATCGTCGTCGCGCCATGGCATGGCGGAGGCCAGCGTCTGGTTCCGCGCCGCCATCGGACGGCGAAAGAATGCGGAGGCGCGCTGGCTGCTTCCAATGATCTGCCGTCGCGGCGGCATCGACAAGCGCGACATCGGCGCCATCAAGATCATGGACACCACCACCGAGTTCGAGATTTCCGAGCGGGTCGCGGAATCCTTCGCAGCCAAGATCAAGCGTCCGGACAAGGAAGACAGCATCCGCATCGAGCCGATGGCGGACGCGCCCCAGCGGCAAGCGCCTTCGGAGGAGCGCTCACACGCGCCTCGGCGCGAGGCCCGGGACAGCGATCATCGCGAACGTCGCGACGATCGCGGGCGCGACACAAGTGGATTCAAGCCGCGGGGCAAGGCCCACGGCGAGCGCGGGCCGAAATTCGACGATGCTCCGGCTTCCGGAAAGAAAAAGAAGCATCGGAACAAGCCGGGCCACGCAGAGCCGCCTTCGGTCACGCCATGGCCTTCGAAAGGTGCGCCGGGAAAGAAAGCAAGGAAGAAGCGCCGGGGCTGAAACCGCTGCCGGCGAGGGCGTTACGTCGCCGCGAGGTCACGGAGCATGTATGTCGCGCTTTCGCCGTAGGATGCGAGTTTTGCGCGCAGCTCCGCATCCGCCGTGACGGGTCGAAAGCCGAAACGCTCCCACAACGGCCGCGTGGCGTAGACCGAGACCAGCGCAAGCGTTGCGATGCCTGTTGAGCGCGCGAGGTCCTCAATGGTCGCGACATAAGCGCGCGCAGCGCCGCCGCGACGATCAGGCAGCACGGCGACATCGTGCACGTAGAGGCAGTCCGCATCATCGGGCAGTCGTTCGAGGAAGCCGTCGAGCGGCGGAACCCGGTGCTGCTTCCAGGGATGCGCGAGTCCGTAGCCGACGATCCTATCGTCCGCGACGAGCACGCGGCAGCCCTCGGGATAAAGCCGCATCTTCTCCGCGAACACGTCGGGGCTTTCAGGCAGATCAGGATGGATCCGCGCCGCGATCGCGCTGATCGCGGGCAGATCGGACGCGCGTGCGGGAGGCCAATGCAGCTTGCTCATGTCGATCCGTCGTTCCGTCTCACGCATTCCAGTTTATTCCGCTGCACAGCTACGCGCAGCGAAAATATCTTTGCCGTCATCCCAGGAATACGACGCATCGCGCGGCGTCCTACTCCTGCAAGCCAATTGCATGACAGGAGATACCATGACGTCCTCGATCCGCCTCGCGTTCACGCTCGTCGCATCCCTCGCGATCATTCCCGCCGCCTTCGCCGCGCCGCCGACCAAGACCGGCAAGACCGACAAGGGCAATGTGCTCACCGACGCCAAGGGCATGACGCTCTAGCAGGCTGTTGAAGAAGTCTTGGAACGGCGCGCGATGAACGGGATGTTGTCGCCGTTGAGGAGACAAATCTCCCCTTCGAGTGAGCCGTCA
>NZ_LGHL01000102.1 GCF_001908205.1 Bradyrhizobium sp. NAS80.1 | reverse complement strand
CGGCGGGGCCGGGGCTGCAGGTGGCTTCGGCGGCGGCGGCAGCGGCGCGATCGGCTACGTTCCCGGAGGCTCCGGTGGTTTTGGCGGCGGTGGCGGCGGGATTGGCGGCAACGGATATGGCGGGACCGGCGGGAGCGGTGGATTCGGTGGCGGTGGTGGCGCCGCCGGATACGGGTCTGCGAGCGCCGTGGGCGGCCATGGTGGCTTCGGCGGTGGCGGTGGATCTGGTCCCACCGCAGGCCAAGCCGGATTCGGCGCCGGCGATGGCGGCTCGGCGGGAGGCGGCGGTGGCGCCGCCATGGGCGGCGCTGTCTTTGTCGCCAAGGGCGGCACGCTGACCATCAACGGCAGCGGCAGCGTCACGGGCAACACTGCGACGGGTGGTTCAGGCGCCCACACTGGCTCCGCCTTCGGCTCGGGCTTTTTCGTGCAGGGCTCGGCTTTGGCATTCGGCGCCGGCAACTTCATCCTCTCCGATGTCATCGCCGACCAGAATGGCTCCGGCGGCAGCAGCGCCGCGGACGGCTTTGGCGGCACAGGCGGGCAGAGCTCGATCACCAAGAGCGGCGCGGGTGCGCTGACGCTCTCCGCAGCGAACACCTATAGCGGCGGCACGACCGTCAACGAGGGCTCGACGCTCGTCGTCGGCAGTGCGCAGGCGCTCGGCTCCGGTACGTTGACGCTCAATGGCGGCACGACTGGCGTCACCGTAACGTTCAACGGCAGCTACACGATTGCCAACAACATCGCCGCGACTGGCGATCCCATCTACAACGTCCTCACCGGCAGCACGGTCAACCTGACCGGCGTGCTCTCTGGCTCGGGCGACGTCGTCGTTAATGAAGCGAGCGGCTATGCCGGAACGCTGATCCTCTCCGGCGCCAACACCTATACCGGCCCGACCGTCGTGGATGCCGGCACCCTGCAGGCCGGCTCGACCAGTGCGTTCGGCAGCAACTCGGCAGTCACGATCACTAGTGGCGCCGTGCTCGATCTCGCCGGCTTCTCAAATGCGATCGGCTCGCTCGCCGGCGCCGGCACTGTCACCAACAGCGGCGGCGCGGCCACGCTGACTACCGGCGGCGACAATACCTCGACGGTGTTTTCGGGGACGATCCGTGATGACACGGGATCGCTCACGCTGACCAAGACCGGCACCGGCCTGTTGCTGCTCTCCGGCAACAACACCTATACCGGTGCGACCGCCATCAGCGGCGGCACGCTGCAGGTGGACGGATCGATCGCGTCATCCAGTCTGATAACCGTCCAGGCCGGCGCGGCGCTCAGCGGCAGCGGCACGGTCGGCGCGATGGTCGTCAACAACGGCGCCATCTTTGCGCCGGGCAACGGCACCGCGGGGTCCTCGATCGCGGTCAGCGGCAGCCTCGCACTACAGTCCGGCGCGGTCTATCTGGTCCAGGTCAATCCTTCGACCGCCTCGTTCGCGTCGGTCAGCGGCGCGGCGACGCTGGGCGGTGCCACGGTGGACGCAGTGTTCGCGAGCGGCAGCTACATTTCGAAACGCTACACCATCCTGACCGCGAGTGCCGGGATCAACGGCTCGTTCGGCTCACTGGTCACAACCGGCCTGCCGAGCAGCATCAAGAGCGCAGGCCTGAGCTACGACGCCAACAACGTCTATCTCAATGTCGCCCTGAGCTTTGCGCTTCCGTCCGGCCTCAACGGCAACCAGCAGAGCGTTGCTGGCGCAGTAACGAACTTTTTCAACGCCAATGGCGGTATCGCCGCGGTCTACGCCGGGCTGACGCCGGCCGGGCTGACGCAAGCTTCCGGCGAAGAGGCAACTGGCACGCAGCAGACCACGTTCAGCGCTATGGGTCAGTTCATGGGCCTGCTCACCGATCCAATCGCGCAGCGGGACGGCGGGCCAGGTGCGGCGAGCGCCGCGGCCGGTTTTTCCGAGGAGGATCAGGCCAGCGCCTACGCCGCACGAAAGCGCACCGACGCGTTCGCGATGGTCAGCAAGGCGCCGCCGCAGACCTTTGTGCAGCGCTGGAGTGTGTGGGCCGCGGGTTTTGGCGGTTCGCAGACGACAGACGGCAATGCGGCCACCGGCTCGAACAATGCGACCAGCCGCATCGCTGGCACCGCGGTCGGTGCTGATTATCGACTCTCGCCGACCACGCTGCTCGGTTTCGCGCTGGCTGGCGGCGGTACCAGCTTCGGCGTGAATGGTCTCGGCTCCGGCCGTTCCGACCTGTTCCAGGCTGGCGCGTATCTGCGCCACGCGAACGGTCCGTCGTACATCTCCGCCGCGCTCGCCTATGGCTGGCAGAACGTCACCACCGATCGCACGGTGACGATCGCCGGCACCGATCGTCTGCGCGCCGCGTTCGACACCAATGCGTATTCCGGTCGTATCGAGGGCGGCTATCGCTTCGTCGCGCCCTGGATCGGCGGCGTCGGCTTCACGCCCTACGGCGCGGCGCAGTTCACGACGCTCGATCTGCCGGCCTACGCCGAGCAGGTCATTTCCGGCTCTGCCGCGTTTGCGTTGAGCTATGCTGCGAAAACCGTGACGGACACCCGCAGCGAGCTCGGCCTGCGCGCCGGCAAATCCTTCGCAATGCGGGACGGCGTCCTAACGCTGAGCGGCCGCCTGGCTTGGGCGCACGATTTCAATCCGGATCGATCGATCGCCACCACCTTCCAGGCGCTGCCGGGCGCAAGCTTCGTCGTCAATGGCGCGGCGCAGGCAAGCGATTCCGCGCTCACCACGGCTTCCGTGGAGATGAACTGGTTGAACGGCTGGTCTGCGGCGGCGAGTTTCGAAGGCGAGTTTTCGAACGTCACCCGCAGCTACGCCGGCAAGGGCAGCGTTCGCTACGCCTGGTGAGCGGTCTCACCCCTCCAGCGTGAATCCGACCCGCAGCGTCACCTGGTAGTGGCGCACCGTGCCGTTCTCGATATGGCCACGCGTCTGCACCACCTCGAACCACTTCATCTCGCGAACGGTCTTGGAAGCGCGGCTGACGGCGTTCTTGATCGCGTCGTCGATCGAGGTCTCGGACGATCCAACCAGTTCCAGGATCTTGTAGACATGATCCTTCTCGGCTGTGGCCATGGCGTGTCTCCCCTTGGGCTACGTATGGCCGGATACCGCTCTCGTGAGAACGCGCGTTCGAGAGACGTCCGGTCCTACTCTGAACGGGCACCGGTGCTTCGGGTTCCCTGCTCAGCGATGGCCCGCATGCGCCAGCCGAGGTGGAGCGGGCCGCGTTCGCCTGCTAAGCGCTATCCATGGATTCGGCGCGGCGCGACAGGACGATCGGCTCTCTCTGCCTCTGCGTGACGGCGTTCGGCTGGGCTCTCAACTGGCCGCTGATGAAGCTGTTGCTCCAGCAATGGCCACCGCTGTTTGCGCGCGGGCTTGCCGGCGTCTGCGCCTCGCTCATTCTCGCCACCCTGGCGCTGAGCCGGAAGGAGCCGTTCACCATTCCGCGCGAGGCGATCCCGCGGCTGTTGTTTGCGACCCTCACGAACGTCTTTGCCTGGATGGGGCTCGGCACGGTCGCGATGAAATACGTGACCGTGAGCGAAGGCGCTCTGCTCGCCTACACCATGCCGATCTGGGCAATGCTATTCGCCTGGCCGGTGCTGCACACGCGGCCGACCATGCGGGACGTCTTCGGGCTCGTCCTCGGCGTCTCCGGCGTCGCGCTACTCCTGAGCGGCAACGGCTTTGCGTTCGGCGCCGACAAGCTGCTTGGCATTGTGCTGGCGCTGCTCTGCGCCATCCTGTTCGCGCTCGGCAACGTGCTCAACCGCAAGCCGTTGCCGATGCCGCCGCTGGTCGTCGTTGCCTGGCAGGTCGGGCTCGGCTGCGCCGCGATGCTGATCCTCGGCATCCTGTTCGAGCAACCGAATGTCTCGGCGATCACGCCCGTGGGGCTCGGCTGCTTTGTCTACATGACGCTGGTGCCGATGGGCGTCTGCTACGTCACCTGGTTCGAGACGCAGCGCCGCCTGCCGCCGACTTCGGCCTCGACCGGTATGCTGATCGTTCCCGTGATCGGCGTGATCTCCGCCGCGATCATCCTGGGCGAGCCGCTTGGCCTGCGTGAATGGGGGGCAATGGCGCTCACGCTGGGCGGCGTGACGCTGGCCCTGCAGCGGGCGTAGAGATCCTATTCCGCGGCCTGCGGCAGGACCGGCACAGGCTGCGTCCCGCGCCACAGCAGTCGCAGCAGCAGCACCAGCAGCGCGATCAGTGCGAAGCCGCCGAGCGCGGGCGCAAAATGCTGATTGGGATCGGCCTTCTGCCCGAACTGCACTGCCAGGCGCGCCGACTGCACCAATCCATAGGCTCCGGCGAGCAGGATCAGCCCGTAGATCACGCTGCGCTCGCCCGGGCGCGCCATCCTGGCGAGATCGGGCAGCGTCAGCGCAAGTCCGATCCCGAGCATCGGCAGGTCGTAATCATAGGCATAGGGGCTGATCATCACTGACACCATCGCTGCGATACCCAGCGCGAAGGTGGGCGACAGGCCGCGTGCCACTCCGAGCAGGACCGCGAACAAGGCCAGCCCCGCAACGCTCGCCTGTCCCCAGAAGGCGGCGCTGGCCGGAAAGCCGGCCTTGTACAGCGCCGCATAGGCCGAAATCATGCGAAAGAGCGGATAGAAGCCCTGCTCGAGATAGCTCGCCGATTCCCTGATCGCACCGAGCCATGCGGTCCAGATCTGCCATCCGAACAGGAGCGTGCAGAGCAGCGAACTCGCAAGCACGATGGTCGCAGCCGTTCCAAGCGCAATCCAGCGGCGCGTCGCCAGCAAGTAGAGGCTGACGGCTATCGCAAGGTGCGGCTTGATCACCATGGCGCCAAGTGCGAGGCCGGCGACCAGCTGCCGCCGCTCCACATTGAGGCAAACGAGCCCGATCATCGCCCCCGTGAGAAAGCCGTTCTGCCCGCAGCCGATCGTGATCGCGAAAGCTGGAAACAGGATCACCAGGACTTGCGCGAAATTTGCGCCGGCAATCGCGCGCAGCGTCACGAGATAGACGGCGAGCGTTGCAGTGGTGAAGAGGAGATAGCCGACGCCGACCTGCAGGAATGCGAGCGGTGCGAGCAAGAGGCCGTATTGCGGCGGATAGGTCCAGGGCATGAAGCCGGTCGCGCCACCCGCGGCGTCCATCTGCATTTTCAGCAGCGCCTTGAAATGATAGACTTGGTCGA
This sequence comes from Bradyrhizobium sp. NAS80.1, assembly GCF_001908205.1. Taxonomy (GTDB): domain Bacteria; phylum Pseudomonadota; class Alphaproteobacteria; order Rhizobiales; family Xanthobacteraceae; genus Bradyrhizobium. The sequence continues at coordinate 832 of NZ_LGHL01000102.1, read as the reverse complement.
GATCGCCGAGCCAGATGCGCTGCGCGACGATGTGGAAGGCGTCGAAGTCGGCAAGCTCGCGGTCCGCCCAGCCGCCGAAGCGGGCGAACCACAAGGTCTTTAAGGCGACGATCACGGCCAGTGCGGCGAGTACGAAGCGCACATAGGCGGCTCGCTTGGACGGCGAGAATTGAAGCTGCTCCAGGGTATCGGCGAGCATGGGCGGTGACCTCGAACCGGACCGATCGGCGGCCGGGCGCGCAGGTCCGCAGATCCCTGCCAAACTGCCATTGGAGGTTTAAGGGACAGTAACGAATGCTGAAGGATTTCGAAGGCGGATCCGCACACCCGCATCACGGGGCAGGCCGCCCCTAGCCGGAGGTTACGGCTACCGCGTCATCTTGAAGCATTTTGAATTCGCGCTTCCGCCGAAGCGCCAATAGACATCGTTCCGGCCGTTAACGAGGCGAACAGGCTGCGGAACGTCCTTGCCGCGTCTCTGCCTGTGCTGCGACATAAAAAACTGTCATTGGAACCTGAATACCACAATGGTTTCGGCCCCCAAGGGACGTAAAAGACTGTCACGTGAGACATAAAAGACGGTCATAAAGCCCGCGATGGGACGTAAAAGAGCGTATTAGAATCGCTCGAAACCGCGGCATCACTGCTCCAGGTTGTAGACCGGGTGTCTCAGATTGGGGCGATTTTACTCGATGAGCAGCGAACGGCCGGGTCCGCCGCCCTCCACTGGCGGTGCCGCCTAGCACTACTTTGGCAGAACTTGTTTGTGCAGCGACTTTTCAAGGATTTGTCTTCTGCAGTACGGGCACCGCTGAGCCCGCGGCCGCAGGAT
>NZ_LGHL01000101.1 GCF_001908205.1 Bradyrhizobium sp. NAS80.1 | reverse complement strand
CCGCGCGCCTCGAGGCCGCGAGCGCGGGCACACAACGGCCAGAGCCCGGGGCGCAGGATCAGGCGATGCTCGACGATTTCTTCGCGCGTTACACGATGGAGCGCGAGCGGGACGTTCACCGGGAGTTTCTGCAAACGCTTGGACTTGCGTCGATCGCTGCCACGCGGCGCGTCGAGGCAGTCGAGACCGCGGATGGCGGCATAGAATTGTTTTGACAGTGCCGCCGGCGTCGTGCGTTGGCGACAATTCGATGGATTGGATTTTCGGAGCGTTAACCCTGCCGAAAGGGACGCCGGTTCGGTCATTGTCGCGCCCCAGAATTGATCGCAAATACGAGTCAATTTTCACGTCGGGAAATTTCCCATGCTGAGAGACGGTAAATACGCTGCCTGGTTCAGGACTGCGCGTGGCCAGGGCACCGGCGTCGTGGATTTGACCGAAGGCCGCATCTTGGGCCGCGACAGCTTCTTTACTTATGGTGGCTCTTACCGCGTCGACGAGGAGCGCTTCTCGGCCGTCCTGACCGTGAACCGGCACGCTGACGGCCCGCCAAGCGTGTTCGGGCCGGACGAGGTCGAGGTCAACCTCTTGGGAGTGTGCAACGGCCTGTTGGCGACCTGTTCGGGAACGGCCAAGGAAGCGCCCGACGTGAAGTTCGAGGCGACGCTGATCTACAGCCAGGAAGACGCGCCGGCAGCAGACACTCGATCCGCGGTCGTGAAGCTCAATGCCGACAAGTTGCCCAAGGGCCTCGACAGTCGCTCCCGGCCGCGCCATCCGTTCACTCCGCCCAAAGCTCCCATATCTTAGAAGGCGCCCGCGCCTTAGCGTGGCATTGACGCTGTTGTCGCGAAAACATGGTGCGACCGCACCGTGGCAACCCTGCCTTTAGAGGTGAAATCTAGGTTGAGGCCCATAACAAGGGACGGACAGGGACATGCCTCAGATCTGGATGACATATGACGAACTCGCGACGCTCAGCGGCTGTAGCGCTGCCGAGGCCAGGATGCAGGCGCTGCATCTGTCGCTCGATCGCCGCAAGAGCCGCGACGGGAGCACCCGCGTCAAGCTGAACCTCGCATTGATGGCGCGGTTCTTCGAGACCATTCGCGAAGCCGAATTCGACCTCGATGAGGCGATTATAGCGTTGCGCGATACCCATCGGCAGATGTCCGGGGTTCTCGCGGCCGATCAGTCGAGCTTGCGGCGCGGAGTGGCGTGAGTTCGCTGCACCGACGGCCCTAGGACGGCGGTCTGGGCAGGAAAGCCAAAATCGTCTGGGCGAGCAGGACGCCGACAGTGCCGCCGGCGGCCTTTTGCAGCATGTCGATAAACCGGGGATCGCGATCCGGCGTCACCGCCTGCAAAACCTCGAGCCCGACCGCGACGGCGACCACGAAGGCGCAAGCCGGTGTGAAACGCCCCGGCAGCAGGAAGGACAGAAGGAAGCCCAATAGCCCGTAGGCGCTGAAACGCTCGATGACGACCACCCAATAGGCCTCCGCATGGCCTATGAGCGCCGGCCGCCCCGCGAGCTTGGCAAACGTGGCATATATGATGAGCGCGAGACAGATTCCCGCGGCTGCAATGACGTGGTTGCGGCGCATGGCACCAGCATAGCTTGTCGGCCAGTTGGTCGCTTTCGAAAGCCGGGAACATCGTTAAGGTCCCCACACTCCGTACAGGGACTTCAGCCCCGTCGGTTCGCATTGGGACATGGTCGGACGGCGCATTTCGGCAGCCTGTCCAAATTCGGGCCAGACGGCGCCGTCAGGCCACCGGGGGCGTTGTCGTCGATCGGGGCCGCGGCCGCAATCGCGGCGCACCGCCAGGCGAGCATGTCGCCGTTACCCGAAACCTAATCACCGATGCTTCTGGTTGTATGAGGGGTTCACAGGCCGCCGCGATGCGGATCGGCTCTGAAGGTCTTCCGACGGCGCGAAGCTGCGCCGGATCGCATGACGAAGCCGTTCGCAGGGATCGTGTTCAGCGCCGGTTGTAGGACCAGCCCTTGTCGACATCGGTTGGGTAGTGCGCCGCGAAGTACGGATTCTTGAGGCAGTTTCGCGCGGGATCATAGATCCAGTCCGCGCATTCCCGGAAGTTCAGGAATCGGCAGTCGAAACCAAAGGCGCACCACGGCGCGCCGTTCGGAAATCCGAACCGCACAGGGACTTGCGCCGACGCCATTGAAGGCAGAGCCAGGAGCAAGGCTACGGCGAGTGCGCGGGACAGCATGGTGCATTCCTCCAACAAACGATCGGCCGGATATTGACGCCGGTCGAGCAACGATTTTCCGCCGGAAAGCACGGCATCAATCTTTGTCGCCGGATAGCTTAACATCCAGGCGTGGAGAGATCGAGAGTGCTGAAGGGGGCGGGCTGCGTCGATTGTGGCATTCATACAGCGATTGATGAAGGAGACGCACACGTCCATGAATTGTCGCGCACGGCCAACGCGAAGGACGCTAGCTCTTCTTGGTGCCCTTGGATTTCAGCGACAGGCCGAGGCGCAGGGCCATACGCTTGATCGCATCGGGCGAGCGCCCGAGAAGTTTCGCCGCTTCTTCCAGCGAAGTCGAAGACTTGGCCAATTCCATCAGCCGGCGGTCTTCCTTGAAGGACCAGGGCCTGCGCGCCATAACCGAAATCATCCTCTCGTGGACACAACGACAAAGCCGCCAAGCGGACCCATGTCCGCTCGACGGCTCTACTTGGGTGGGGCCGGGCCTGGGGAAGCCCGGTGAGAAGATGGATATGCGATCCGCCGGCATTCGCAATAAACACCGTCTATTAAGCTAACTGCTCAACCTTACCGGGACAAAATCGGCATCCAGCGCTCCGTATAACCACGGAGTTTTCATTACCCGAGGCCGATGCGCGCGCGGTTGGCCGCGGTCGAGGATGTTCTGCCACCGTGTCCGCTCGTCGCAGAACCAGCGGATGGTCTTCGCAAGTCTGCTCTCGAAACTCTCGCGGGGCCGCCAGCCGATATCCCTGACACCGGCGCGCCAGCAACCTCTACTTGCTGATGGATGGCGCGGCGGGTGCAAGCCGGTTCTGGGCCGTCGACGGCCGCTCGGCTCGCTGGCCGCGGTCCCTTGTGCGAAGCCGAATTGCCGGAGCGGGGTATGCCACCTGCCGCAGCCAACAGTGGCGGACATCGCGCCATCCCGGAGATTTGGTCTTGCCGGGATCCTTTGCGCGCGGCCGGCGAATCGTCGCGACGGCACGTTGCGGAGTTGAAACTCAATTTGAATTGAATCACTGCGTGACGTTGATCCGCAACGACTGCGAACGAAGATCGATCCAATCGCGACGTACGCATGCGCCAGCGATAACGAGGAGCAGCGTTGCGCTTCACTCAGACAAACGGTCACGAGATCGTCGAATTCGTTCGGCTATGGTCGCGCAAACACCCACGAACAATCAGAAGACCGAGATGCTTCAAAAAGCGCGAGCGGCACTTCCTCTCACGAGGATCAGAGAACGGGCCTTTGAAGGCGCATTTTTCAGCGTTGCGCTGATCGCGATGGCGGGCTGGGTGTATTTCATCACGTTGTTGCTGGTGAGATTGTTCCTCTGGTTCTTCGGCTGAGCGCGTTCACTTCGCAAGCACGGCGCTGCTCAGAAAAACCCCTGGCAGGACAAGAAAATCAGCGGCGCTCATCATGATCTCGACACAACTCGCAGATGAGACTGGCAACGCGCTCGGTAACTTGGACGAATTCAGATGGTCTCAATCGTGATCCTGGTCTCGCTCCTCGCCGGCTCCGGTCCGGCAGAATAATTCATTGGCGAATCGCGGCGTGTATTCCGGGGATTTACAACCAGCGTACAGCTGCCGCTTGTATCAGGGCAGGGGGAGTGGGGCATGACGAGATCGCGGGTAGACGCCATGACGAGCCCGACGCACAACGCGCCGCGGCGGTATTTCGTCGATGCCGGAGGCCGGCGCGTCCTCATCGGCCTGACGCCCGAGGAGACGTTCGAGTTCGAGCGGCTCGACAGCGAGCAGGCGTTCGGCCAGGGAAGGGCTGTCCCCGGCGGCCGTGACTTGTGGCCGGATGCCCGCGAGCGGCGCCGGGTCGAGCTCTATGCGAAGCACGAGGGCGCCTGGAAGGCCTGGATGGCGAAAAGCCGGGCGGCGCGGCGCGAAGGGTTCAACCTTTATTAACCATCTCGGACCCATTTTCTGGTCTGGCGCCTCGAACCGGAAAGTGCACGCATGTTTCAGCTCTTCTTGCGGGCCCGCACCCCTAACTTCCTGAAAGACCGTTTCGGCGGCGAGCAGACGTTCCGCGCGCGCTCGCCCGAGCGCGATGCCGAAACGGATCGGACGCGAGTCGGAGCCATCATGATTGCGATCGAGGACGCCCTGCTCGCGGCGGAGCGGGAGCAGTCGGGCCTCGACCGCAGGGTGGAGGACGTGCTGGCGCGCGCGGCCGTGACGATCGGTAACGGAGACGACGAATATCTCGAGCGCGAGGCGCTGGACAATCATCACCAGGATCTGTTCGACAAGGAAATCCTGAACGGCCAGCGCCGTCTCAAGGAGCTGGGCGCTTCGATCGCCCATTTCAAGTTCCTGAAGGCGGCGGTGCTGAGCCGCTTTCCGGAATATCGGCCTGTCGCCGCCTCTCACTAATTGTTGGAGTGGCGCCCTTTTTAGGCGCTGATCGGCGCTTTCGACGCGCGCGGAACGGCGCGGCAAGGCGGACGAGTTCTTCGGTCGTCTCTGGGGCAGAGGCTGATAGTGTCTAGATCGCGAGCATGCTGTTGCCCTGGATGGACAGCAGCGTCAGATTGCCGGTGGCATACGCGCCGGTATCGATGTTGGCGCGGTTTTCCAGCAGCTCGGCCTGCCGCACCGGCGTATGACCGTGCACGACATATTTGCCGAAGCGCCTCTTGCTCTGGAGGAATTCGTCCCTGATCCACAACAGATCGGACTCGCGCTGTTCGGACAGCGGAATGCCCGGGCGCACACCGGCATGGACGAAGAAGAAATCCCCGCATGTGAATGTCGGCCGCAACTGGCGCAGGAACGCGATATGTTCCGGTGGCATCGCGGATGTGAGCTCGCGCACGAGATCTGGCAGTTCGTTCTTGCCAAGGCCCGGCACGGCCGACACGCCGTACGACATCATGGTCTGGAGTCCGCCGAACTGAAGCCATTCGGTGGCGCGAGAAGGGTCCTCGAGCACCGAAGTGAAATAGGCCTCGTGATTGCCCTTGAGAAAGACCGTGTTTCGGCGGCGGCTGCGCCTGATCAGGAGATCGAGGGTGTGGCGCGAGTCCGGCCCGCGATCGATGTAGTCGCCGAGGAAGACCTCGATCGCGCGATACGGCCGGCTGTTCGCCATGTCCGCATCAATGACGGCGAGCATCTGTTCGAGCAGATGCGCGCAGCCGTGGATGTCGCTGATCGCATAGATGCGCACCCCGTTCGGCAGCTTCGGGCGAGGCGAATTTCGGGGCGCGGTTGTGGGCATGGGGTCCCAACTCTTTCAGAGAGCTTCGCCCGAGATGTCAATATGCTATCGACGAAATCCGGACGCCACGAGCCGCTTTTTTCTCCAAACACGCGGGACGGATACCCCACTGGCGCGCCTGACCGATCGTTTGAGCAGTGCTGCGGATGGACGGGCCCTGCGCCTCTCGGCCCGGCTAGCCGAAACTGCGGCCGTCGAACGACGGCGCGGTCTTGCCGCGATAGGCCGGCGCTCGCACGCGGACCAGGAAGGCGCCGCAGAAGTAGCCGAGCTGGAGCACGGCTGCAAAGACGAGAATCAAGGCAACGGTATGAGCTGAAGTATGTCCCTGCCAGGCCGAGCCTGCACCGAGAATCGCCGCGCCGATAACGATGGCGGGCGGCAGGATGAAGATTCGGAATCGGCCTCCCAGCAACGATCCAATCAGCAGGCTGAAGACGGCAACGGTACTCACGACACAACTCCCCGAATTGGTCGCGAGTGTTAATGGCTGCGGCCTAATAACGGCTTAAGCGGCATGGTTGAATAGTCGTTCAAATGCACGCGACAATGCTGTACGAAAACTGATGCGGTTTGGTAGCAAATGCGGCGTGATGCCAACTAAATTGTCACGTATGTGACAGCACTTTGTGCATTCTCTTGCAGCGACGCTGCGTTGCATAAAAATCGATTTGATTTTTTCGGTGCACTGCCGCAATGTCGCTGTGTTTAGTTAAGATATACTTCGTCGCACGTCGAAAATTTGGATCGATTTGCTCGCAATATTGATTGCGAAATACGGGACGAGGCAGCGAGGTTCGGATGGCTGTAGCAACTTACGG
>NZ_LGHL01000100.1 GCF_001908205.1 Bradyrhizobium sp. NAS80.1 | reverse complement strand
AGGCCGCGAGTTCAAAGGTCTGTTCGATCGGATTGGGAGAAGCATTCATCGGCGGTTCAGCCCCGCGGATAAAAAAAAGAGCGGGGCCCTGGCCCCGCTCAAAAATTGTGTCGACCCTATTATCCCCGATTCTAAGATTTGCTCTTGATTGACGGGGCGACGCTGCGTTTAGCGCGCCAGGGCTCCTCCCGAGACTTGGACCACCAGACTTCGACCTCACGGTCAGCCTGAGCAAAAGTGATGCTAGATCAACTTTTCGCGCTTGTCATCAATTTCAGCAACGATTGTTCAAATTTCGAGCAGTTGACGAAATGATCGGGCTGTTTACCCCGTAAGCGTATGACAAATATAAGAAATCTGTGGACGGGGCAGAGTTGTGCGATTGCCTCAAATGCCGGACTTCCCGTCGGCGGAGCGGCCCGACAACAGTTTTCGAGAAATTTGCGCTGGACCAAGAAGGCGGCGGAACTGACCTCGACTCGGCCCGCGGTGGAGTGTTTAGTTAGCACACGAACGAATGGCTCGGCGGATGCGCGCACGGCTGCAAAAATTCTTACCCATCGTCCTGCTCGCCCTGGTGATGCAGGTGCTGGCGCCGATTGCCGCCTGCCTGGCGGCCGGCCAGGCCGTGGCCGATCCGCTTTCTGCCGGTGTCATCTGCCACAGCACGGGCGAGCAGGGTGGTCTGAACGATCAGACCGGCACGCCAACCCATGCCGGTGCGTGCGCGCTGTGCTGTCTGGCGCAGGCCAATGCGTCGCTCGATTCGCCGCCGCAGGCCGCGCTCGCCATTCCCTTCCGCCACGCCGAGCGCGTGGTGTGGCACGCGGCGGACGTACCTGCCGTCGCCGTCCATGCGGGCTCAAATGCCCGAGCGCGCGCACCTCCACGCTTTTCCTGACGTAACGACCAACCGAACCATTGGCGCGGCGTTGCTGCGCCGATGGCGAGCTTAATGGACCGGCCGACGCGCCGGATGTCAGGAATTCAAGATGTTACGTATTCGTGCGATCGGCAGCGCGAGCTTGCCCGTGCTTTGCGGGGTGCTGTCGTCGATCGGCTCAGACGCGCACGCCCAGGCTGCCCAGGAGGCGCTTCCTCCCGTGACCGTTACGGCACCGCAGGCCACCCGTCCCAAACCGATAACTCGGCCATCAAGACCAAACCCAGCTTCGTCAGGACGCGCGGCGAGACCCGTGGCGCAGAACGCGACCGCTAGCGCGTCGGCCCAAAACGGGACGATGTCTATCGGCGAGGTGCGAGCCAGCCTCAATCAATCGCCGGCCGGTCAGACCACGACCACCATCGATCGCTGGCAGTTCGACAACCGACCGGTGTTTTCGGTCAGCGATGTCTTGCGGGACAGTCCGGGCGTTTCGGTCAAGCAGGGGAATGGTCCCCGTGATTTCGGGATCTCGATTCGCGGATCCAACGCTCGGAACGGCTTCGGCATCCGCAATCTCGTGATCTTCGAGGATGGTTTTCCCGTGACGCAGCCGGACGGCCTGTCGCGGAGCGACCTGATCGATCCCCATGCCTATGGCGCGATTGACGTCATCCGCGGCCCCTCGTCGGCGCTCTATGGCAACTATGCGACCGGCGGCGCGCTCAATTTTCGAACACGGCCGGGAGGCACGATCGACGGTGTCGAATATGGCGTAGAGGGCGGCGGTTACGGCTATCTCAACAACTACCTGGCAGCCGGCAAGAAGGTCGGGAATTTCGAGGGCTCGCTATTTGCAAGCGACGTGCGGGGCGACGGCTATATCGGCAATAGCTGGTTCAATACGCAGACCGTAAACTTCCTTGGAACGCTAAAGGCGACGCCGGACGACCGCTTCACGGTCAAGATCATCAACAACGACCTCAGCGCGCGGCTGCCGATCCGACAGTCGCTGAACCAGTTCTACATCAATCCTTTCCAGCAGGATTGTACGACCGGCGCTGCGCCAGCCGCGGGATGCCCTACAGTGTCTCTCTTCAAGAACGGATTCAACGCGAGACCTGGCGTTGCAAGCGACAAGGATACAGAGACGGCAACTCAAGCAGGTCTCGGGCGAAACGATCGGCGAACCATTGTCGGCGGTCGATGGGAACACGACTTCGATAACTCGACGACTTGGCGAAACCAGTTCGTCTTTGACGATCGGAACATCAGCCAGCCGACGGGTGCTACCAGCGCGATCGGCGACTTTCCCTCCTACAACTACATGAGCGATATCACGAAGCGTGGTGAAATCTTCGGCATGGAATCCATGACGTTCGTCGGTGCGTGGTACAACACCCTCGTTGCTTCAAGCGACACGCGCAACGTCATGCCGGGCGGAAACGCGACGCTGGGGCTGCTCCAGGCCAATACCTTCAGTGACACATCCGACTACGGGATACGGGCGAGAGAGGAGTTGAAGCTTACTCCCGATTTGACCGCGATAGCCGGAATTGGCTGGGAAACCACAATCCTGAAGGGCGTCAATACTGTATACAAATATAACACGTTCAATGTTCCAGTCGCAACGATTCCTCCGCCAACCAGGGTTGATCGCAAGATTGAGAACACTGCTCCCGAACTGGCGTTGCTATATAGGCTCAATCAGGAATGGCAGTTTCGCGGACGAGTGGCTACCGGATACGGGACGCCACAGGTGTCGAATCTGTTCGTTCTCCCGAACGGTGATTTTGGCAACAACACTCAGCTCCAGACACAAACCAACGTCGGCTACGATCTTGGCTTCGACTGGACGCCAAATCCGACGCTCAAGCTGAGCGCAACCGCGTTCTATGAATTCTTTCGCAATGAGCTGGTGTCACAGGCGACACCCGCCAACGCAGCAAACACGAACTACACGTTCAACGCCCCTCGCTCCGAGCATCGGGGCATTGAGCTTGCGGCCGACTGGAAGTTCTATCCGGGTTGGCGGTTCCTGGCGGCGTACACCTATCTCGACGAGGTCTACACCGAGTATGTCGAGAACATCACCAATGGCGCGGTGTTCAGCTTCAACCGGGCAGGCAACAAGATTCCCGGCATTTCACCCAACGAATTGACGGCCCGCGTTGGCTACGACGAGTTCGCCGGCCCGCTGGCAGGCCTCGGAGGCTTTGTTGAGGTCCAGTGGAAGGACTCCCTCTACATGGACAATGCGAATCTGCTCAAGGCGCCGGGCTATGAACTGGTCAATGTGAACGTCCACTACAAGACCGACCTGGTGTCCGATACCTTCAGATCCCTGAATCTGTATCTTGAAGTCAGAAACGTATTCGACCGCACCTACGTGGCTTCGGCAAACAACATCGCCAACACGGTCACGGGAGCCGGACTTCAAAATCCTGCGAGTGTGCTCGCAATCACGACGGGATCGATCTACGCGGCTCGCCGCGCACGTTCGTTGCGGGTATGAAGGTGGCGTTCAAATGATCCGGGCTCTCGAAGAAGGTAGGGCTATGATCCGACATGGCTCGCTCGGGATAGCCGCTCTCGTGCTCCTGCAGGGGACGGCGCTCGGACAGATGCACCGCCAGCATGCATCTGAAGCGGCTTGCGACGAGCCGACGCTGCGTTGTGCGACCAAAACCACGCCTGCATTCGGTCCGGACGGGACGCTGTGGCTCGCCTTTATGGCCGGAGGGCAGGTCTTGGTCGCGAGCTCGCGGGATGGTGGGCGTAATTTCTCGGCTCCCAGCCAGGTCACGACCAAGCGGCTGAACCTCGATTGGGGGCCGGATGCCCGGCCGAAGATCGTGGTCGATCGCAAGGGCGGCATAGCACTCGCATTCTCGATCTTCAGGGATGAGGCGTTCAACGGTCAGGTGCTCTACACGCGCTCGGCGGACGGCGGGAAGAGCTTTTCGGAGCTGAAGCCCGTCACCGCCAATAACGAGAGCCAGCGTTTTGAAGCGCTGGCGCTCGATCAGGACGGGACGATTTTTGCAGTCTGGCTGGACAAGCGTAACCGGATCCCCGCGAAGGAGGCTGGCCGGAAGTATGATGGGGCAGGGCTGTTCTTTGCTTCGTCACGCGACGGTGGCGCGACCTACGCCGAGGCCAGCCTTGCGCATGACAACACCTGCGAATGCTGCCGACTGGGGCTGACGTTTGCGGCACCCGGACGGCCTGCCGTGATCTTCAGAAGCATCTTCGACGGCGGTGTACGCGATCACGCGGTCATGACGTTCGCCGACGTCTCGACGCCAGGTGAAATTCATCGGGTCAGTACCGACGATTGGCAGATCAACGCCTGCCCGCATCACGGGCCGACCCTGACGGTCGCGCCGAACGGGACCTATCACGTCGCGTGGTACACGAACGGGAAAGCGCGGAAAGGATTGTTCTACGCCCACTCGCGCGACGAAGGCCGCACGTTCTCTGCGCCCATGGCGCTGGGGCGGCCAGATCGCAATCCGACGCGTCCCTTCGTGCTTGCGGGCCCGACGGGAACGGTGATGGTCTGGAAAGAGTTCGATGGCGAGAAGACCTCGGTCCAGATGACGATCTCCCGCGACGATGGCGAGACGTGGTCGCCGCCGAAGACGATATTGGCCACGGGCGATACCTCCGACCATCCCCTGCTCGTCACCAATGGGCGAAAGATCTATCTTTCATGGATGACGAAGGCGGATGGCTATCGTCTCGCAGAAATCGAGGACCAGCCATGAAACGTCGATTGGCAGGCATTCTGGGTCTGGCCTTCCTGATCGTTTCAGCGACGGCGCTCGCAGCGCCTCCGGCTCTCAAGCCGTTCGAGCGCGGCACCTGGCAACGCGTCCTCAAAGGCCATGCGGGTCGCCCGACGCTCGTACACTTCTGGGGCGTGACCTGCGGGCCTTGCAAGGTCGAGCTGCCGCTGCTCGGGCAGTTTGCGAAGGACCACCCCGGGATCGACGTGATCACGATCAGCGCCGACCTCGTGCCGAACCTGCCAGCCGCGACGCAATCCATGCTCGACAAGGCGGGGCTATCGTCAACCGAGAACTTCATCTTCAGCGATGGCTTTGTCGAGCGCTTGCGGTTCGAGATCGATCCCGCCTGGCAGGGCGACATTCCCAGGACAATGCTCATCTCTCGGGATGGGACGATCTCGACGATCGAAGGTTCGGCCGAGATTGCGGATCTCGAAAGATGGTCGGCACAACAACTCTCCACCCACTGACACTCAATCTGCAAAACAGGAAGACAGATATGAAGACAATGTTGAAAGATGTGATGCTCGCGGCGTTCGCTCTCGCGCTCTGCGCAGCACCGGCGGTTGCCGACGACGTCAAGGCCGGCGATCTCGTCATCTCGCAGGCCTGGAGCCGGGCGACGCCGGGCGGCGCGAAGGTCGCCGGCGGCTTTCTCACCATCGAGAACAAGGGGACGACGGCGGACAAGCTGGTCAGCGTTTCCGCCGATATCGCGGGCAAGGCCGAAGTCCACGAGATGGCGATGGACAACGGCGTGATGAAGATGCGCCCGCTCGACAAGGGCCTCGTCATCGATCCCGGCAAGACGGTGAAGCTCGCCCCCCGGCGGCTATCATTTGATGCTTCAGGAGCTGAAGGATCCGTTCAAGCAGGGCGACAAGGTGCCGGTGACGCTGGAATTCGAGAAGGCTGGCAAGGTCGCCATCTCCCTTGATGTCCAGGGTGTCGGCGCGCAGGCGCCCGGCGATGGCGGACACATGATGAAGAAAATGCCGGACCATTCGGGAATGAAGATGTGATGAAACAGATCAAGTCTCCCATGACCTCGCGTCGAAACTTCAAGGGCCTTGCGCTCGCGGTAGCGGCGTTGTTGTCGGTTGCTGTGACACCGCTTGCGGCAGCGACCGACGACGATAGCTTCTTCACACACCTGCACACCGAGAAGGCGATGGCCAATGTCACGGTCTCGCCGGGTCGCGCAGGCCCGGTCGAGATCGCGATCCAGCTCGAGACGACGGACGAGACGCCGCTATCGGCCAAAGCAGTATCGGTGACGCTCGTGGATACACAGACGGGCAAGAAGCTCGCCCCGGTCGAAGCCTTGCGCGACGGCGAGGACGGTTGGCGCGTGAAGGTGGCGCAGTTGACGCCAGGACGCTGGATGCTGGGCCTCGGAATCTCGATCTCCGAGGCCGACCATGTCAGCGTGGAATCGCCGATCTTGATCAAATGACCATGCCGAAGAGGTGGTACATGTCGAAGCGATCCTGCCTGATCCTGATGGCCGTGCTCGCCGCATCGCCAGCGGCGGCGCATATCACGCTGGATACCAAGCAGGCCACGATTGGCTCGTATTACAAGGCCGTCTTCGCCGTGCCGCACGGCTGCGCGGGCTCGTCGACGGTGAAGATTCGTGTGCAGATACCAGAGGGCGTGATCGCGGCGAAACCGATGCCGAAGGCGGGCTGGAGCGTCGATGTCGTCGAGGGCAAATACGCCAGCGAATACGACTATCACGGCAACAAGCTCTCTTCCGGCGTCAAGGAGGTAGCTTGGTCCGGCGGCAAGCTGCCGGACAAGAACTATGACGAGTTCGTCATTAGCACTTTCCTCACCGACGGCCTGAAGCCGAACACGACTCTATATTTCCCCGTCGTCCAGGAATGCGAGACCGGCGTCAGCCGCTGGATCGAAATCCCGGCGGAGGGGGCAGGGCATGAGGGCAAGTCGCCGGCACCTGGCGTGAAGCTCCTGCCAAAGCCCTGATGCGCTTCCTCGCCGCGCTCGCGACGCTGCTTTTCGTTGTCGGCTTCGCGACCGGCGCTTTCGCGCATGCGGCGCTCGTCTCGGTTGAGCCGGCGAGCGGCAGCATGCTTACGAGCGCGCCGAAGGCAGTGGAGCTGCGCTTCAACGAGGCGGTGACGCCGGGCGCGATCCGGCTGATCGACGGCACGGGTAGGGCGCGGGATGACACGCGCGTCAGCGCATCGGGCGAGACCGTCTCGGTTGCGATGCCGCCGGACCTGCCGCAGGGCACGGCGGTCGTGAGTTATCGCGTGATTTCGCAGGACGGCCATCCAGTCTCGGGGGCGGTCATTTTCTCGATCGGCATGCCGACCGCGACGCAACCTCCCGCAAATGCGGACAGAGGGGTGAATGCGCTGATCTGGTTGGCGCGCGTCGGTCTCTACCTCGGCCTGTTCGTGGGCGTCGGCGGCGTGTTCTTCGCGCGCTGGGTCGCGTGGTCGATGATTGGCATGACCGTTCCTCGCGTAGCGCTCGCAATCGGACTTCCGAGCGCCATTGTCTCTCTCGGGCTGTTAGGCCTCGATCTCCTCGGCCTGCCGCCGGCGGGTCTCGTGACCATCGCCCCCTGGAAAGTGGCATTCGCGACAAGGGCCGGTCCCTCATTGCTGGTTGCCATCGCTGCGATGCTGCTTGCTCTACTGGCGCTGCGCAGCGCATGGCACGCACGCGCTCTTGCGATCATTGCCCTCGTCGGTGTCGGCCTGTCGCTTGCGATGACCGGGCACGCTGCAACGGCGCCGCCCGAACTGCTCACGCGCCCGGCGATCTTCTTCCATGGCCTCTGCGTCGCTTTTTGGATCGGCGCTCTCGCGCCGCTCGCAGCTTTGGTGTCAAAGTCGACCGCCGCAGCACTACCCGTTGTGAACCGGTTCTCCCGCATCGCCATGACGGCGGTCGGCGTTCTGGCATTGACCGGCCTGGTGCTCGCGGTCGTCCAGCTCGAAAAGCCGTCCGCGCTGACCGAGACCCGCTATGGCCTGCTGCTCTCGATCAAGCTCACGCTGGTGATCGTGCTGCTGGCGCTTGCTGCGCTCAATCGGTTCCGGCTGACGCCCGCCTTGGCGCGGGATGAGAAGGCCGCGCCGGCGCTCAGGCGCTCGATCCTGCTCGAATGCGCTACCGCGCTGAGCATCTTTGCCGTGATGGCGGGCTGGCGCTTCACGCCGCCGCCGCGGATCATCGTTCCGGAGACACCGCTGGCGATCCACATCCACACCGATAAGGCGATGTTCCAGGTGCTGGTGTCCCCCGGGAAAGCCGGCGTCGACGATTTCGTGCTCCAGCTCATGACCGGCGAGGCGACGCCGCTCGCGGCTAAGGAGGTGACGCTGACGCTCAGCCTGCCGGAGCGCGGCATCGAGCCGATGGAGCGGGGTGCCTCGCTCGGGCCGGACGGCTACTGGCACGTGCGAAAGGTCGAGTTGCCCTTCGCCGGCCGCTGGCACGTGCGGATCGATGCGCTGGTGACCGATTTCGAGAAGATCACGCTCGAGGACGAGCTCGAACTGGCGCCGCCGTAAAGCTAGCAGGAGACGGCTCAAGCTGAATCTGAAGTCGACGGAAAAATGACAGGAATTCCGTCGCGTTAGCGGCTTTTCCTCATTCCCGGTCTTGTGTTTTTGCTCCCAATCCGGTTTCACTGCAACCCGTCACTGATTCCCAGAGTATTGTCATGCGGTTGTCGCGGTTCTTTCTGCCCATCCTGAAGGAAAATCCGAAAGAGGCGGAGATCGTCTCGCATCGGCTGATGCTGCGCGCCGGCATGATCCGGCAGGAGGCGGCCGGCATCTATGCGTGGCTTCCGCTCGGCTTCCGCGTGCTGAAGAAGATCGAGCAGATCGTGCGCGAGGAGCAGGATCGCTCCGGCGCGCTGGAACTCTTGATGCCGACGCTCCAGCTCGCCGATCTCTGGCGCGAGAGCGGCCGCTACGACGCCTACGGTCCGGAGATGCTGCGCATCGCCGACCGCCACAAGCGCGAGCTCCTGTACGGGCCGACCAACGAGGAAATGATCACCGAGATCTTCCGCGCTTACGTAAAGTCGTACAAGAACCTGCCGCTCAATCTCTATCATATTCAATGGAAATTCCGCGACGAGCAGCGTCCGCGTTTCGGCGTGATGCGCGGCCGCGAGTTCCTGATGAAGGACGCCTATTCCTTCGACCTCAACGAGGCCGCAGCGCGGGTGGCCTACAACAAGATGTTCGTGGCGTATTTGCGCACCTTTGCGCGGATGGGGCTGAAGGCGATCCCGATGCGCGCTGAGACCGGCCCGATCGGCGGCGATCTCAGCCACGAGTTCATCGTGCTCGCCGAGACCGGAGAGTCCGGCGTGTTCATCAATCGCGACGTGCTCGACCTGCCGATCCCGGGCGAGGACGTCGACTATGAGAGCGATCTGACCCCGATCATCAAGCAGTGGACCTCGGTCTACGCGGCGACGGAAGACGTTCACGACGCCGCCCGGTTCGAGCAGGAAGTGCCCGCGGACAAGCGGGTGAACACCCGCGGCATCGAGGTCGGTCAGATCTTCTATTTCGGCACCAAATATTCCGAGGCCATGAAGGCCTTTGTGGCCGGCCCCGACGGCGCCGACGTTCCGATCCATGGTGGCTCCTACGGGGTCGGCGTCTCCCGACTGCTCGGCGCCATCATCGAGGCCTGCCACGACGATGCCGGCATCAAATGGCCGGAGGCGGTGGCCCCGTTCCGCGCCGTGGTGCTGAACCTCAAGCAGGGCGATGCCGCGGTCGATGCGGCCTGCGAGAAGCTCTATGCGGAGCTCTCGGCCAAGGGCGTCGATGTGCTCTATGACGACACCGACCAGCGCGCCGGCGCCAAATTCGCCGCCGCCGACCTGATCGGCATCCCCTGGCAGATCATGATCGGGCCGAAGGGGCTTGCCGACGGCAAGGTCGAGCTGAAGCGCCGCAGCGACGGCTCGCGTGAGAATCTGTCCCCCGCCGACGTGGTCACGCGCCTGGTCGGCTGAATATTGTTCATCGCCCGATATCGAGGCCGCCAATCCGGCCACAATTGACCCCGAATCATGGGATTATCGAGCGATGGATGAGGCCATGACCGAACCTGTACAAACCGCGCCTTTTGCGCCCTTCGAGTGGATGCTGTCGGCGCGCTACCTGCGGGCGCGCCGCAAGGAAGGATTCATCTCGGTCATCGCCGGGTTCTCCTTTCTCGGCATCATGCTCGGCGTGGCGACGCTGATCATCGTCATGGCCGTGATGAACGGCTTCCGCAAGGAACTGCTCGACAAGATCCTGGGCCTCAACGGCCATATTCTGGTCCAGCCGCTGGAATCGCCGCTGACCGACTGGAAGGACGTCGCTGACCGCATCAGCCAGGTCCAGGGCATCCGGCTCGCCGCGCCCGTGGTCGACGGCCAGGCGCTGGCATCCTCGCCGTGGAACGCCTCGGGCGTCCTGGTGCGCGGCATCCGCGCCGATGACCTCAACAACCTCACTTCGATCGCCAAGAACATCAAGCAGGGTTCGCTCGAGGGCTTTGACGACGGGCAGGGCGTGGCCATCGGCCGGCGCCTCGCCGACCAGCTGTCGCTGCATGCCGGCGACAGCGTGACGCTGGTGGCGCCGAAGGGCGCGGTCACGCCGATGGGCACGACGCCGCGCATCAAGCCGTACAAGATCGTCGCCGTGTTCGAGATCGGCATGTCCGAGTACGATCTCGGCTTCGTGTTCATGCCGCTTGCGGAGGCGCAGGCCTATTTCAACCGCAGCAACGACGTGACCTCGATCGAGGTGTTCACCACCAATCCCGACAAGATCGACGCGTTCCGCAAGGCAGTGACGGAGGCCGCGGGCAGGCCGGTGTTCCTGGTCGACTGGCGGCAGCGCAATTCGACCTTCTTCAATGCGCTCCAGGTCGAGCGCAACGTGATGTTCCTGATCCTGACCATGATCGTGCTGGTCGCCGCGCTCAACATCGTCTCCGGCCTGATCATGCTGGTGAAGGACAAGGGCAGCGACATCGCGATCCTGCGCACGATGGGCGCCTCGCAGGGCTCGATCATGCGGATATTCCTGATCACGGGCGCTTCGATCGGCGTGGTCGGCACGCTGGTCGGCTTCTTCGTCGGCCTCGTGATCTGCCTCAACATCGAGTCGATACGACAATTCCTGTCCTGGCTCACCAGCACCGAGCTGTTCTCGCCAGAACTCTATTTCCTGTCGAAGCTGCCCGCCGAGATCGACATCGGCGAAACCACGGCGGTCGTCATCATGGCGCTGACGCTGTCGTTCCTTGCGACGCTGTATCCGTCGTGGCGCGCCGCGCGCCTCGATCCCGTCGAAGCGCTCCGGTACGAGTGAGGGGCTGATGGAGCAGCAGCAGGGGGCTGACGACGTACCGGTCATTTATCTCCACGAGATAAAGCGGCAGTACTTGCAGGGCGAGGTGCCGCTGACGATCCTCGACAATGCCAAGCTCGCGCTGTGGGCAGGACAGTCGGTCGCGCTGGTGGCGCCGTCCGGCTCCGGTAAGTCGACGCTGCTGCACATCGCAGGCCTGTTGGAAGCGCCAGACTCCGGTGAGGTCTATGTCAATGGCGCGCCGACCTCGCAACTGCCTGACATCGAGCGCACCCAGCTCCGCCGCACCGATATCGGCTTCGTCTACCAGTCGCACCGGCTGCTGCCGGAGTTCTCGGCGCTGGAGAACGTCATGCTGCCGCAGATGATCCGCGGCCTGAAGAAGTCGGAGAGCGTCAAGCGCGCCAAGGACATCCTGGGCTATCTCGGGCTCGGCGACCGCATCACCCATCGCCCGGCGGAGCTGTCGGGCGGCGAGCAGCAGCGCGTCGCGATCGCGCGCGCGGTTGCGAATGCGCCGCGCGTGCTGTTTGCGGACGAGCCGACCGGCAACCTCGACCCGCACACGGCGGATCACGTCTTTCAGGCCCTGATGCAGCTCGTCAAGGCGACCAAGGTTTCGATGCTGATCGCGACGCACAACATGGAGCTCGCCGGCCGCATGGACCGGCGCGTGTCGCTCTCGAACGGCCAGGTCGTCGAGCTCGAATAGAAACGCGAAAACAGCCCCATGCACAGTAGCCGGCCGGTGCCGGCTACGATCGGGGTGATGCTCGTCAGCCATTTTACGTGTCGCGCAAACCTGCTGCGACGGCGCATCGTCGCAGCGGGCAGGCCATTTACGGCCTGATCACCGTCAATCTGAACGGCCCGCCATTGGCCGCGGCGTGAGCCACCGCCTCGTTGGCGTGGTCGAGATCGAACGCCGTCACCTCGTACTCGTCGAGCCGCAACAGCCCCGCGCGCACCAGTGCGATCAGGCGGCTCGCCGCGTCCGGCGGGTACATCCAGACGCCGTGGATCGTGATGCAGTTGCGCATGATCCAGGGGTAGGGCAGCTCGAGGCCGGCCCCACCCGCAATGCCGACGCCCCCCCATCAGGACGACGCGCCCATAGGGGCGCACCGCCATGATCGCCGCGCGCACCACGGTCGTGCTGACCGAGGGCGGCATGATGTCGAACACGCAGTCGATCGGTCCTTCTGCCGCGCGCTTCATGCTCTCGCGGTCGTCGTTCTCGTTGCCGGTGAGCTTGACCGGTTTCACGCGTTCGCCGAAACGGCGGACGAGGTCGGCGAGAATACGATCGTTGCGGCCGGGCGCGACCACGCAGGCGGCGCCCATCGCGAGCGCGACGGAGACGGCCGCACTGCCGAAATTGCCGGTGGCGCCGCTCACCAGCACGGTCTCGCCGGGCTGGAGTTTCGCCGCGAGGAAGCCGCCATAGGGCACGAGCAGCGTCCCCAGCGCGCACCAACGGCTGGCCTCCTCAGCCGTGATCGCGCCGAGACGTGTGACGTTCTCGGTCGGGACCCGCATCTGCTCGGCAAAGGAGCCGTGGCGAAAGTGCTTCTGCAGGAGCATTCCGCCGGCGCCGGCGGCAGTGAGTCCTTGCAGGGCGATATCAGGCGCAACGGCGTCGTCGCGCGACCGCACCGTCGGGTCGCAGAATACCCAGTCGCCAATCGCGAGCTTGGTTGCGTCCGGGCCGATCGCGCGCACCCGGCCGATGCCACCTGGGCCCGGGATCACCGGTAGGTCGAGCGCGTAGTTGCGCTCGCCGCTGAAGACCTCGTTCATGTAGGACAGCACCCGGGTGGCGACGACGTCGACGATGACCTCGCCGGTGCCGAGCACCGGCTCCGGCGTATTCTCGATCGCGAGTTGCGATCCAAAGGATTTGAGTACGGCAGCTTTCATGACATCACCTCTCAACTGGGGTGAACGGCATTTACGCCCGGCTTGAACGCGTAAGAAGGCCTGGTATTATCCTAGTATTCTCTAGTCCCTCCATGCGGAGCGAGCCATGACCGATCCACGCCGCGTCGAATTCGGCGATTTCCTGAGGTCCCGCCGGGAGAAGCTGTCGCCGAAGACCGTCGGGCTTCCGGCCGGTCAACGGCGGCGCACTGCGGGCCTGCGCCGCGAAGAGGTCGCACAGCTCGCCGGTATCGGCGTCGACTGGTACATCCGCCTCGAGCAGGGCCGCACCGTCAGCCCGTCGGTGACCACGGTCGATGCGCTGGCGCGTGCGCTGCGCCTCTCCAAGACCGAGCATGCGCATCTGAAGGCGCTGGCGCGCGACGGCGACAGGCGCGCCTTCACGCGCGAAATCGTGCCGCCGCCGATCCTGCGGCTGATCGAGAGTTTGAACCAGCCGGCCTACATCACCGGGCGGCGCTGGGACGTGCTGGCCTGGAACGCCGCCGCCGAGGAGGTTTTTGCGTTCGGGCGATTGCCGGAGGAGGACCGCAACACGATGCTCCTGATGATGACGAACAAGCAGACGCGAAAGGCTTACGGCGCGGGCTGGGCGGAGGTGGCCAAGCGCATGGTGGCGATGTTTCGCACCACCCACGATGTCTGGGCTGGCGATCCCGCGTTCAACGAATTACTGACGCGGTTGCGGCAGGGCAGTCCGGAATTCGTCAAATG
Source organism: Bradyrhizobium sp. NAS80.1 (assembly GCF_001908205.1). Lineage (GTDB taxonomy): Bacteria > Pseudomonadota > Alphaproteobacteria > Rhizobiales > Xanthobacteraceae > Bradyrhizobium. Next base: position 8,400 of record NZ_LGHL01000100.1, on the reverse strand, counting down.
GTGGGAAGCCCACGAGATCCGCACCACCGCCTCGGGCCTGAAGACCATGTCGCATCCGACCCTTGGCGTGCTGCATTTCGAGCACACCAGCTTTCAGGCCAACGACGATCCCGCGTTGAAGCTTGTGATTTATACGCCGGTGTAGGGCGTGGAGGCGCGCAGAGCGCGCACGCGCTCGAAACTTCCCGCGGCTCTGAAATGGCAAAACCACTTGTGGGTCAGCGAACAAAATGGTAACAAATTGGTAGTCCCGGTAGATATACGGGGGCATTCCATGAACAGCCTGTCAAGAAGACGTTTCTTCGGCGCAGTAGCCGCCGCGGGAGCAGCTGTCAGTTCGCCCACGATCCTGATCAACAGGGCCCATGCTGGCGCTCCTAGCCTCGTGCCGCGCAAGCTGCCATTCCCGCCGAACGACAATTTTGGTTCCTACGAGCCGACGATTTCGGCGGACGGCAACACAATCTACTTCGCCCGCTTTGCACACAACGGCGACACGCGGGTGAAGGGACCGACCGATATCTTCGTCACCCACCGAACCCGACAGAGCGGCGAGTGGCCCGGAACCGCCGGGGATTGGTCGCCGGCTGAGCGCCTGCCCGGCACTGTCAACAGCGATAGCGCCGACCAGGAGCCGTGGATCACACCCGACGGCAACAGTCTGTACTTTATGAGCTTCCGCAAAGCGCCTGGCGTAGGGCCGACGGGAATCTGGGTCAGCCACAAGCAACCTAACGGTGAATGGGGCCAAGCTCAGCCCGTCTCCGGGGGCAACATCAACAACAGCGAGTACAGAACCCATTGCTTCATGCCGTTTGACCTTCCGGGCCAGCCGAGCGCCATGTGTTTCGTATCCATACGGCCCCGCGAACCGGGAGCGCCCAACACGACCGACCTCTACACCACCCGACAGGTGGACGGCGTTTGGCAGCCAGCACAGCGCTATGCGGACCGGTTGCTCGACTCGATTGCGCTCAAGTGCCGCTTCACCCTCGTAACGAGGGACGACCTCACCCTCGGCATCGTCTCCGTCCACGATTTCGGCAAGTTCCACACTTTGCTTTTCGTGCACTACGATCCGAAGAGCAAGGAGTGGAAGGGGCCGATTGTCGAGGCGCCATTCAACGACTGGAACATCGACGGCGCGTGTCCGAATTTCCAGGCCAATGGCGAAGGAATGATCTGGTCGGCTGGCTACGATCACGGACCGGACCTGATCTCAGGCGGCAAGGACGGTGCAGGCGGACTCTATGATCTGTTCTGGCTGCCCACGCGCGAGCTCATCGCGTACTACAAGGCGAGAGCAGGCGTCGGCTGAGCGGCGTGGATCACGGCGATGAGAATCCCGACATGCGCGCGAGGATTATTCCTTGTGCTTGTCGCCGGGGTGCTCGGCGTCGGTCTCGCGCTTGCACATAGTGGGCTTCAGCGGGCGGAGCCGCCGGTCGAAAGCAAACTCAAACGGCCTCCGAGCGAGGTCAAGCTCTACTTTACCGAGCGCCTGGAGCCGACCTACAGCACCGTTCGGGTCAAGGATGAACATGGCGCTCAGGTCGATCGAGAGGACTCCCACGTTGACGCTTCAAATCCCCTCCTCCTGCGGGCGACATTGCTGCCGCTTGAACACGGCGCCTACACGGTGATCTGGCGGGTGCTCTCCGTCGATGGTCATGTGACCGAAGGGCGCTTCACGTTCCGGGTCGAATGACCACGCTGTTGTTCGGCGCCCAGTGGGTGCATCTGGCTCAAAGCGTCCTCCTCACGGGCGCCTTCTTCCTGCTGCTGCTTGCCGGACGGCCTGCGACCGACTTCATGCGCCATTGGGAGCAGCGCGTTCTGTGCTGGGCGCGATGGTATGTAATCGTGGCGTTGGCTTCGGGCGCCGCTGTGTTGGCTGCAGAGGCTGGGGTGTTTGAGGGCCGCCCCGAGGCTGCGCTCGAGCCGCGGGCTATCTGGCACGCCATGCTGGAGACACGGGCGGGGTTCCTGTGGGCGGTGCGTCACGGCCTGCTGATCGTGTTGGCGGTCTTTCTCTTCCTGGACGGCGACGTTTCTGCCCGACAAGACTGGATCGCCGCGCGGGGCGAAGCCTTCTTGCTGGCCGCACTCGCTCTGGTTCTTCTCGGGAGTTCGGGCCATGTGGCCGCAAGCTCGGAAAGCCCATGGCCTCAGGGCATCGACATGGCACACCTGCTGGGCGCGGGCGTCTGGGTGGGCGGCCTGCCGCCGCTCGCGCTCCTTCTGTATGGCGCCAGCCAGAATGCAGCCGCTCCTGATCCCTACGCGGTGCGGACCATGCAGCGCTTTTCCCGCGTCGCGCTCATCACGGTGCTCGTTCTTGGCGGTTCGGGTATCACGAGCGCTTGGCTCCTGGTTGGAAGCGTCGCCGGCTTGGTTGGGACGACACATGGCTGCGTGCTTCTCGCCAAGTTTGCTGTTCTCGTTCTTGCGCTTCTCCTAGCCGCCGCAAGCCGTGCGATGCTGCCTACGTTGACGAGCCCAGCTGCGGCAAAGTCGTCCGCGGCGGCGCGCCGCATGGCATTGTTCATCGCGATCGAGGCGGGTCTGGTGCTGGTCGTGCTCGGCCTCGCCACGGCTATGACGGTGACCACGCCTGCGCTTCACGACGATCCTGTATGGCCCTGGCCGGTTCGAATCTCGCTCGACGCCTCGTCTGAAGTTCCGGTCTTGCATCGTTTGGCGCAATTGCCGATCGCGTCTGTACTGGCGGTTTCCGGCCTGACGATTCTAGCTGTCGCGTTTCTCGTGCGCCGGCGACCCATCCCTCTGTTGGGGACGCTTTTCGCCCTGGCTGCAACCGGCGCCGCAATCGGCCTTCAGCCATTGATGGTCCAAGCTTATCCGACCTCGTTCGTGCGCTCGCCGTTGTCGTATACGGCGGGCTCGATTGCAGAGGGGATGGCACTCTACCAGGCGCATTGCGCGTCCTGCCACGGGACGCCGACGCCTGACCGCGCGACGCCGAGGGGCTGGGGAAGCGCCGTCGATCTGCTCGCTTCCGAAACGGCGCGGCGATCCGCGGGCGACCTTTTCTGGCTGATTACGCATGGACAACCCAACCGCGGGATGCCGGAATTTGGGAGCCAGCTTCAAGAAGCGCAGCGCTGGCACCTGATCAATTTTCTCCGCGCGCTCACCATCAGCGGCTTCTACTCATCCGGGACTTCGCGGATCGGAGCCGTAGTGCAACCGAACAACGCTTGGTTGGCGGCGCCCGACGTGACCATCTCCGTCGGGCCTCTAACGCCAATAACCCTTCGCGAGTTGAGAGGCAGGCGGATGGTTCTGCTGGTGCTCTACGAACTGCCTGGCTCGCGCGCGCGGATGACCGAACTCGCGAGACAATATGGAACTCTTTCGGTTCTGGGCGCGGAGGTCGTTGCGGTGCCGCCTCAGAGTTCGCCCGAAGCGATCGCCGAGCTCGGCGAGAAGCCGCCGGTGCTGTTCCCGGTTGTGACCGACGGAAATGAGGAGATCGCCGCCGCGTACCGCTTGTTCGCGCCCGGCGCCGCGCATGCGGAATTCCTGATCGACCGGCAGGGATATATCCGGGCAATTTGGCGGAGCGACCAAACGGGCTTGCCGGATGCCGACGCAGTTCAAGCCCAGGTGGAGAGGCTCAATGAGGAGAAGTCCCCACCGGCGCTCCCCGATGACCATGTGCACTGATGACATCGGAGGATCTTGGTGATTCGGATGTGGCAGGTCGCCATTCTCGTGAACTTGGCCCTGGCGGTCGGTCTCGGCTTTGGCTACGTCGCCTGGGGTCACCGTCTGGCCACGCTCGACAGCGAGGTCAAGACAGTGCAAGCGCAGGTGGAGCAGCTCACACGCGAGCGCGAGGCCTGCTTTGCAGGGGCCCGCTCGGGCGAACAGCTATGGGAGGGGCGAGGGATTGTGCGGGCCGTATACCCGAGGGTGCTCATCGTTACGCATGAGGAGATCCCCGGCCTGTTTCCTGCCAGGACCACCGGCTTTCGTTTGGCCGATTCCGCTAACGGCGGCCGAGCCCACGCGGGCGACCCTATCCGATTCTGGCTGAAAGGCACCGGGTATGACAACAACATGCTGGTGAGGATGGAGGCATGGTGAACGGCCGGCCTGACACGTTTGATATTATTATGCCCGGCGAAAGTGAGATTTCTTGCTCTTCGGCGGCGCGGCAGATGCGGTAAGCGTAAACTGCGATTTCGAGAGTGTCGTTTATGGCTGGTATGCCGCGCTCCTTTTTCGCTCCGGTTTATAACTCCAGGCGAGCCTGACGGGCGACATGCGGTTGTGACCGTTCGTTGACCGGTTCTGTTTTCACTTGGCTTTTTCGATCTTCGTGATCGTGAACTGGCCGTTGATGTGGTCGGGCACGAAGTGCACCTTGTCGCCCGGCTTGACGGCTTTGAGCATGGCGGGATCGGCAGCACGAAAGACCATCGTCATCCCCTCGTCCATGTCGAACTTCTTGAGCGGTCCGTGCTTGATGATGATCTTCCCGGCAGACTCGTCGATCTTGATCACCAGGCCTTTCACAAAATCATCAGTTTGCGCACTCGCCAATGACGGGAGGCCGAACATTAGGACGAGCGCGGCCCGGACGAGGAGGCGGTCGTTCATGACTTCCTCTTTCGCTCGAGGATCACTTCACGGTGACGGTGCCGACCATTCCGGCCTCGCGGTGGCCGGGAATGAGGCAGGAGAACTCGAATGTCCCAGTTTTCGTAAAGCGCCAGAGCATTTCGGCTTTCACACCGGGCTGGACGGTCTTGCCGTTCGGATCATCATGCTCCATGTCCGGGTATTTCTTCATCAACGCCGCATGCTTCAGATTGTCCGCGGTGTCGGCCAATATGAATTCATGCGCAAGCAGGCCCGCGTTAGTGATGACGAACTTGATTTGCTCGCCGCGCTTCACCTCAAGTGCGTTCGGGTGGTAGGACATCCTGCTGTCATTTTCCCGCATCGCGATTTCCACGACGCGAAACGGCTTCTTGGGATCGCCCGGCTCGCCCGCCGAGAAGTGTTCTTCTCCTTCATGCGCGTACAAGCGCGCGCCTGCGCCAATTGTCGGGGGCTCTTGCTCTGGCGCAAAATGCCGCGGAGCGCCAAGCTCCGGCGCGGGAGGAGGCACGACGGGAGTGATCGCCGAGATGCAAAGGATGCGGCAGCAATTGTCCGCCACGACCTTGCCGTCGTAATTCTGCTGTGTCCCATTGCTGTGATGCTCGAGCCAAGCTCCGTCCGGGTGAAAATGGCTCGATTCAGTCTGGACCGTATGCGCACGAGCAGGGCTGCCTGCCTCGCTCAGACAATGCGATACGCCGTTGTTCTCTGTGTAGGCCAGCGCGCCGGACGACGTCAGGGCGCAAAGCATGTAGAGCGCCGCGTCCGCGAGTACCGCTTTCTTCCGAAATAGTCGGGTTATCCAGAGCCGCATCGCCGCTCAAACACCGAAGGTGTTTACCAGGCTGACGCTCCGTGCGCAGTCCGGGCCGAGATCGAAACTGAGTTTAGATAGAGCCCAGAAGATTGCAACAATTTGCGAAGGCCATGATTTGCCGCGCCGTTTTAATCTCTTGGGGCGTCGTCCTCATCCTATATGACCGTTGGGCTATCCGGATGGAGACCAAACGTTCGTCGAATGCGCGATAGGCCAATTTTTCAATAGAGAAGCAATATTGCCCAAACTTCGTCAGCATCGGTTGCGCCAATCTTGATAAGCTCCAGGGCCGCCGCGGTGCACTACCGTGTTGTGTATGCGTCGTCTTCGAGAAGTCCTGCTCACCCGCGCGCCAGCGGGTTGAGCCAGGCACCCCCTCCTTGATCCTTGAGAGTGGCCCATTTCCATGCAGCTGTCGTCGTCGAGGTCACTTAGCTAACGCAGAAAGGCCCGGTAGCAATACCGAGCCTTCCTTGTACTTTGGGCGCTCAATGGGTGGCTTAGAAGTCCATGCCACCCATTCCGCCGCCCGGAGGCATGGCCGGGCCGGCGGCGGTCTTCTTCGGCAGCTCCGCGACCATGGCCTCGGTGGTGATCAGGAGAGCCGCAACCGAGGCTGCGTTCTGGATCGCGGTACGGACCACCTTGGTCGGGTCGATGATGCCCTTGGAGACCAGGTTGCCGTATTCGCCGGTCTGCGCGTCGAAGCCATAGCCGTACTGTTCCTTCTCCAGGACCTTACCGACCACGACCGAGCCATCCTCGCCCGCATTTATCGCGATCTGGCGAGCGGGAGCCGACAGCGCCTTGCGCACGATCTCGACGCCGGTCTTCTGGTCGTCGTTTTTGGTGCGGATGCCCTTGAGATGCTCGGAGGCACGGAGCAGGGCGACGCCGCCGCCCGGCAGGATGCCTTCCTCGACCGCCGCACGGGTCGCATGCATCGCGTCATCAACGCGATCCTTGCGCTCTTTCACTTCGACCTCGGTTGCACCGCCGACGCGGATCACTGCGACGCCGCCCGCGAGCTTGGCAAGACGCTCCTGCAGCTTCTCACGGTCGTAGTCGGAGGTGGTCTCCTCGATCTGCGCCTTGATCTGGGCCACGCGCGTCTCGATGTCGGCCTTCTTGCCGGCGCCGTTGACGATCGTGGTGGTCTCCTTGTCGATTATTACCCTCTTGGCGCGGCCGAGCATGTCGAGCGTGACGTTCTCGAGCTTGATGCCGAGGTCTTCCGAGATGCACTGGCCGCCGGTCAGGATCGCGATGTCCTGCAGCATGGCCTTGCGGCGATCGCCGAAGCCCGGAGCCTTGACGGCCGCGACCTTGAGGCCGCCACGGAGACGGTTCACCACCAGCGTCGCGAGCGCTTCACCTTCGACGTCTTCCGCGACGATGACGAGCGGCTTGCCGCTCTGCACCACGGCCTCGAGCAGCGGAAGCAGCTCGTTCAGCGAGGAGAGCTTCTTCTCGTTAATGAGGATGTAGGCGTCTTCCATCTCAGCGCGCATCTTGTCCGCGTTGGTGACGAAGTAGGGCGAGATGTAGCCGCGGTCGAACTGCATTCCCTCGACGACGTCGAGCTCGGTCTGTAGCGATTTTGCTTCTTCGACCGTAATTACGCCCTCGTTGCCGACCTTCTTCATGGCGTCCGCAAGGAACTTGCCGATCTCGGCGTCGCCATTGGCCGAAATCGTGCCGACCTGGGCGATCTCCTCATTGGAGGTGACCTTCTTGGAGTTCTTCTCGATGTCGGCAACCACAGCTTCGACGGCGAGGTCGATACCGCGCTTGAGGTCCATCGGGTTCATGCCGGCGGCAACCGACTTGGCGCCCTCGCGGACGATCGCGGCCGCAAGCACGGTCGCGGTGGTGGTGCCGTCGCCGGCCGCGTCAGCGGACTTGGAGGCGACTTCGCGCACCATCTGCGCGCCCATGTTCTCGAACTTGTCCTCGAGCTCGATCTCCTTGGCCACGGCGACGCCGTCCTTGGTGATGCGGGGAGCGCCGAACGATTTGTCGAGCACGACGTTGCGCCCCTTGGGCCCGAGCGTCACCCTGACGGCATTGGCGAGAATGTCGACGCCGCGCAGCATCCGGTCGCGGGCGTCGACGCCGAATTTGAGTTCTTTGGCTGACATGTCTGCTTCCCCTTGGTTGATCTCTGCTCCTCGTCCGGAGGCGCGTGCTCCTCCTGAAGCCGGCGTCTCGAAGAAGAAGTTGAGTTGGGTCTTGACCTCATCCTTAGATGCCGGCTGCGCCGGCCCTTCAGGGTGAGGAAGCGTGCGTGCGGCTCAAGCGGCTTTCTTCTTGGTGGAGGTGTCAGTGAGAACGCCCATGATGTCGCTCTCCTTCATGATCAACAGCTCTTGGCCGTCGATTTTGACCTCGGTGCCCGACCACTTACCGAACAGCACGCGGTCGCCGATCTGGACGTCGATCGGGATCAGCTTGCCGCTCTCATCGCGGCCGCCAGGGCCGATGGCGACGATTTCGCCCTGAGAGGGCTTTTCCTTGGCCGTGTCAGGAATGATGATGCCGCCAGTGGTCTTCTCCTCAGCTTCGATGCGTTTGACCACGACGCGGTCGTGAAGCGGACGGAATTTCATGCAAGTCCTCCCGACCTGTGTGAATATTCTGGTGCGCACATCCGCCGATGTTCGATTGGGGTTGAAGCCGGCGGGCGCGCGAATATCTGAAAGGAACCTTCGCGGCTTGACTAGTGCACCTTATGCCAATCAGGAGGAGATCCGTCGCTTCGGTCACAGTCGATCCAGCGAGCGAACCTTATCGCTGCCAGGAGACACCGAGGCCGGAGGGGGGCCTTTGAGAGGGCCGCCGAGGGGCTAGTGTCCTGAACCAGAAGTTCGCAGCATTGGGTCGTGTTTTGCGGGGGCATTGTAACGACAGAAGCGCTCGATGGAAGCAAGGATGTCGTCGGCGGATTT
>NZ_LGHL01000010.1 GCF_001908205.1 Bradyrhizobium sp. NAS80.1 | reverse complement strand
TCTTCAGACCCCACCTCGCGATGACGCCCTTGCGCTTCGCTAATCCTTCACCGCCATCAGGCTGGATAGAGGACTTCCACCTCCAAGCTGTCGCTCATACTCGGCACACAACAAAAAGGGCACGGCTCGCGCCGGGGTTTTCTTGCCGTTGCATTTGCTCGGCGGTCAGCTTTGATCAAGGGAACAAACGGCTTTCTGCGCTAGCCTGAACCGCAGCGTGAATTCCGCGCCGCCGCCGGGGAGGTTCTCCACCGCGACTGTCGCGGCATGATCGTCGGCGACGCCGCGCACGATCGACAGGCCCAGGCCCGCGCCGTCGCTGCGCTGGCGGTCGCGGCGCCAGAAGCGCTGGAAGATCAGCTCGCGCTCGGCCTCCGCGATTCCCGGGCCGCAATCGCGCACGCGCAGCACACCGTCGTCCCCCCACCTCGACGTCGACCGACGTGTCCTTTGCGGTGAACTTGATGGCGTTTTCGGCGAGGTTGAAGATCGCGCGCTGGAGCATCTCGGAATTGCCGTGGATCAGCACCGGCGCGTCGGTGCCCTTGAGCGCGATATCCTTGTGCTGCGCGATCGCAAACGGCGCGATCGAACCGACCACCTCGGCACAGACGGCGCGCAAATCCGCGATCTCGCCGGGATCGAGCACCAAGGTGTCGAGCTCGGCGATCTCGAGGAGCTGGGCGACGATGCGGCTCATGGCTTCGATGTCGGCATGCAGCGCCTGCCTTGCCGCGCCGTCGCCAAGTGTCTCGATCCGCGTACGCAGGATCGCGAGCGGCGTGCGCAATTGATGCGCGGCATCCGCTGTGAACTGCCGCTGCACCCGAAAGCCGTCTTCGAGGCGATCGAGCGCCTGGTTCACGGCGGTGACGAGTGGCATGATCTCGCGCGGGATCTGCTCCGTCGGCAGGCGAATGTCGGTGCGCGCCGGACCGATATTGCTGGCCTCCTCCGACGCCTTCCATAGCGGCGCGATCGCGCGGCGGAAGATGATGATGTCGGTGGCAAGCAGGATCAGCAGGATCGGGATGGTGATCCACCCCACCCGCCGGAAGAAGTTCGAGATGATGTCATCGGTAATCACGTCGCGATGGGACAGATCCTCCGCCACCTGAATGCGAACCGTCGTGCCGCCGATCGTCTTGGTGACGTCGGCGCCGGAAATCGTCTCTGATTCAGCTTCATTAGCCTTCTTGTGCGACGAGAACAGCAAGCGGCCGTCGGCATCGCGGATGTCGTACTGGTAGCGGCCATAAGCTTCCGAATAGAGTCCTCGAAGGCTCTCGGGCAGATTGAACGTCACCTTGCCGTTGGGCTGGACGGCGATACGCTCCGCGAGCGTCTCTGCCTGGGCGCGCATCGCAGCCCTATGCAGGTGGTCGATCTCGGAGTTAAGCAGCCAGAACAGCACCAGCGGCAGGAAGATCGCAACCACCGCAACCGCCACGATGTGCAGGAACACGATCCGCCAGATCAGCGATTTGAAGGTCGGAGATCTGGCATAGGTCCCGGCAAAGGATCCGACATGGGAGCCGACCTGGGCCACACTATTTCTCCTCGGCCATCAGATAGCCGACGCCGCGTATGGTGTGGATCACGACCTTGGCACCGTGCTCGGCGAGCTGCTTGCGCAGCCGCGAGACGTACACCTCGACCGCGTTGGAGGCGACCTCGCCTTCGAGCCCGAAGATATGGTCCTCGACGTTCTTCTTCGGCACCACCCGCCCCTGCCGGCGCAGCAGAATCTCCAGCACAGAGGTCTCGCGCGCGGAGATGATGCGTGGCTGGTTGTCAACGAAGATCTGGCGGCTTTCGGTGTCGTAGACCAGGTTGGCCAGGTGAAGCGAGCGGCCGAGCAGCTGGCCCGGCCGGCGCAGGATCGCCTCCAGCCGCGCCACCAGTTCCTCCATCGCGAACGGTTTTGCGAGATAGTCGTCGGCGCCGCTGCGCAGGCCGTTGACACGGTCCTGCAAGCCGCCGCGCGCGGTCAGCACCAGGACCGGCAGCGGCTCCATCTGCCGGCGCAGCTCGCGCAGCACCGACAGGCCGTCGCCGTCGGGAAGGCCTAGGTCGAGAATCATCGCGGCGTAGGTGACGCTGCGCACCGCCTCGCGGGCCTCAGCCGCGCTGCTCACGATGTCGCTCTCGTAGCCGGCCGCCGACAGCCCGCTGGCCACGAGCCGCGACAGCTCGGCATTGTCCTCGACGATCAGAAGGCGCATCGCATTCCCGCCGGATACCCGGTGTCACCACACGGCTCGCGCCGCATCTTCGCTCTCTTCCACCATTCGGGGCGCCTCGGCCAGCGAAAAAGCACTGGGCGGGCCGGCCATCCCTGCCCTGTCAGGTTCGTGTAAGCCGATCGGGCGCGCGCTCATAAGGCCGAGGGCGGCGACATCGATCCCGGTTCAATCTAGGGAGTATCGGAGACGCGCGCGAACGGATTGCCGTATACAGAATACGCCAACCAGGTCAGTTCCTTCCGGTTCTTGGCTGCCTCGCGTGCTGTCCGGACCGCATCCACCAGCGCATCTCCCTCCTTGAGCGACCGATAAAACGCCTCGGCAAAGCTGTAAGCGAGCTTGTCGTCGACCGACCAAAGCGCTCCGACCAACGCGCCCGCGCCGAGCTCGGAGTACGGCCGCAGGAATGCATCGACAAAACCGGCGACGCCTCCGCCAATGCCGCGTCCCGCGCGCCCGGTCTGACAGGCATTGATGAAGATAGTTGGCCTCGGTCCGCTTTCCGCGAAACGGGCAGCGACCTTGACCTGATCTGCCGACAGCGGGTCCTGCGCAAAAGAGCCGTCGACGTTGGTGCCCGTCATCAACAGGTCGGCCGTCATCACCGCCCGCTGCGCCGCCTCGCCATGGCAGGCAAAGTGCAGGACGTCGCATTCCCCGGCGTCCTTCTGGAGGAAGCGGGCCACCGAGAGGCTGTCGGGCGTCACCTCGCGGGGGCTGCCGAACAGCTTGGCCAGCATCTGGCGTTCGGCATCGGCGCCTTCGAGGCGCAGTCCGGGATCGAGATAGGCCGGGATCACGTAATTGATGCGATCATTGCGCATGGCGAGTTGCGGACCAGGCCATGGCGTGCTGTGCAGCCAGCGGATCAGCCCCCATTCCGCGAGGAAGCCCTTCCCGTCCGGTCCGGACTTCCGATCGTTGATGTAGAGCAGCTCCCAGGGAATGAACGGCTCCTCGGAGATAACCTGGATCGCACGGATCGCGTCGCGATGGGCCCACAACGCCTCGCGGACCTTGTCCGGCAACAACTCGTTTGCCATGACGATTCCGTTCGCCTGCAGGCGCGACAGGAACTGGTCGTACAACCGGTTCGTTGCGAGCCAGGAGCTCTCGATTCCCTTGAAGATCTCCGAAACATAGACATCGCGCGAGAAGCCGCTGGGAAGCGTGCGCGATTCCGAGACCGCGATATTCGGATCGACGCAGGCAAGATCGAAGCGGAGCGTCACCTTGCCGCTCTCCACGATCTCGTAGATCCTCAGCACCGCCGGCTCGTCGGGATGTGCCGCCATGGCCAATCCGACCTGGCTCCGGCGCAAGGTCTTGCTGTCCGCATCGACGAACACCGGGGCCAAGGCAAATGACGCGAGGATGCGCGGGCCCTGCCGTGCTTCGACCAGGATGTCGGCCGCTCCTTCCGCGGCCCCCTCCACGACGAACCGTAGCGACTCCGCCCTCTGATCCCTGGGCATGTCGAGCTCGGCACTGGTTTCACCGATGACCCTGCAATTCTTGCGCGCAATGACCTCGACAACGATGGCGCGCGCCGTGTCGACGTTGACCGGAGCATCCAAGGCGGCCGAAGCCGGATTTTCGGCGGCCTGAATTTTCTGACGGGAGACCGTGACGAACAGCGGGACCGGCTTCTTCGGCGGCGGATGAGACTCGATCTCCGCTGCAAAATAGCAAGCGGCGGTTCGTGATCCGGGGGACGTCGACGCCGACGGCGCCTCACCAGCAGCAGGCGCCTCCCTTGGCTCAGCCGGCGCAGCCGAAGCAGTTCCACGCGTTCGCGTCCGCCGCAATGTGAGAGTGTCCGACATGGAGTCAGATCGGGGGCTCTCCACATCGTCAGTCGCCAACGTGGTTTCAAACGGGGTTTCGACAATGGACGCCGCTCCGCGCCTCGACCGCCGCGGTGGTGCCTGCTGCAGATCGATTTGTTCTGGGATGCTGTCGAGACGAAGTGCGCCAAGACCCAGCCACTTACTCAATTTCGACGGAACGACCTCTGTCGCAAAGTACGTGGTGTGAAAGACGTCGTCCGTATTGCCGAAGGCAAATGTCGCGTCGTCCGCAAGGCGTGAAGTGCGGGTTCCGAACGAGGTCATCGAGGCCGTATCCACCACCAGATCGTTGTCGAGCTGGAACAGGCGATTGGTCACACGATCGGCAATGAAGTCGGCGAACTCCTTCGTCACGCCCTTGCCGGGCGCGACCTGCGCGACAAAGTTCGACGTGATCGCATAGTAGGCCGCGAGTTTCTCGAGCGGACCGGCCGCTCCGTTCAACTCCTTGACGAGATCGCTCGTGGGCCGCATTGCGGCAAGTCCGGGCACCCCGCGCTCATCAATGGCGACTTCGGAAAATGCCTGGACGAAGCGGCCGACAGTCTTGATCCCCTGCGCTACGATGGGGCTCAGCACAGCCCCGCCTGCCAGGAACGAAACCGCCCGGACGCCGGCCATAATGCCGTTGGTATAAAGATCGATCATCGCCGCCCAGTTATCGGGCTCGGCAAGATGCGTTCCGGCATTCGTACAGCCGACAAAGATGGCTTTGCCCAACCGGATGTCCGGTCGCTCGTCTGCAAGCAGACTTTCGGCAACGCGATAGACCAAACCGCCGCGGCTGTGAGCGATAGCGTCGATCGACGAATTCTCGGGAATGCCGAGAGCCTGCAGCGCCGCAACAAGAGCGGCCGCATTTTCCCTGGGAGTTGCGGCAAGGGTCTTGTGATCGAAGCCGAGCACGGCGTCGTAGTGTTCGTTGGCTTTCGAAAGGAACGCGTGGCCGCTCTCAGAACCGGCAAGCTGCGCGAAGCCACTCGCGGTCGATGAGAACGTGCCGTGCACCATGAGCAGGATCTTCAGCGGGCGGTCTTGCGGCAATCGCGGCCGCGCCGATTGAACCGGTGTCCATGCTGCCGGATCGAGCCCGGCTATCGTCACGATGCCCTCTTCCCTGTCCCCCTCGATATAGTCGGTCGCCGCATCGATGGCCGTCCTGGCGACAAACTTCAGCACATAGGCGCGGACCGGATCGATCAGCTTGTCGGAAACCCAGTCAAGGACGGGACCGCGCTTGCCGCTCGCGGTGGGGACTCCGCGGGCCGAACCTCTCGTCCCGGCCGTCAGCGGGAAAACCAGAACTTGCGCGCCGGCACGTTGCCGCGACGGTTGGCCGGCCTGCTGCGGATAAGTCCAGGCATAGACACCGCCCGCCCCCTCGATCAGGACCATCGCCCTTTCGGACGGGCCGACCTCGACCTCGATCTGCGTCGGCGTCTGCGGGTCCCGTCGCAGGGCACGCGTTCCCGGACGCGTCGGCACCATTTCAACTTCGGCCGCGATGGTGAAGTCGGACGCCGACAACGCCCTCCTGAGCTGATCGGTGCCGCTCATCTGGCTGGCTGCCCCGCGGCGAAGTCCCCGGCGGACAGGACCATCCTGAACGACCCTGACCTCGACATCGTCGGGGCTTTGAATCACGATCCCGTTCGCCACTTCGAGTGCAGCCATGTCTTCGCCCCTGTCCAGACGACCCTTTTCGTCACGCCCTCATGTGCCGCTGGGGGGTTCCTGCGCGCCCCTCCATCAGCGCGAGGTCAAGGTTTGACTCTCGGCTGAGACGCCGGCGCCGCCCAGCCGAGCAAATTGCCATCAAGCGCCGACGACTTCCGCATCAGCTTGTTGGCTTCGATGTAGGCTTCCGCGGTCGACGGCACGAGATATCCCATGACGAACCCGAGGACGCCGAAAAGAGCAACGATGAAGGTGTATACCGACCAGGAGATGGGCGGCGCGTCCAGACCGTAGTGTACGGTCACCAACGTGAAGCCGATGAGCAGGCAGAACATGACAGAGGCCATGACCACTGCATGGGTCCCGCCGTCCCTCAGCCTCGCCTCGTGATAGTCCAGTCCATCGGCCCTCAGCCGTACGTCGAGTAGAATGCTCAGGACCACCGTGTTGACCAGGAAAATGAGGGAGAACAGCGAACTCGCCGCGAACGGATGACTCTTCGCCAGCCAGCCCTCTGCTATCGGAATTATGCTGTATGTTGTGAAGAGTACCAAGTTGGCTACCGAATAGGAGACCACCCCAAAGACCACGTAAGAGCGCCATGGCAACGCGTACAGCGATGGGCGTGCAAAATTCGTCGAGGCCTTCGGGTAGACCGCAAAGAAGATCGAGATCATCAGCGCTACCGCGTGCGCGAGGGAGGAGAGGCCTCCGGCCAGCGAACTAACTGCAAATTTCCCACCCAGATGCAGGAAGAACAGCGGCGCGACAGAGATCACGAAGTCGAGGACGAAGATTATCACGAGTGGCGCAAACGGCAGCGCCTGGGGGAAAACGATCTGATATCCGAAGCTGGCAATCAGCTCGATCCGGGAGTCGCGCCTGTCGACGACTGACAACGTCGCCTCGGCCAACCGACGCTGGTACGCGACCCGCAAATCTTCGCATTCCTCAGCGATGAAGTCGGAAATCTCGAGCACCAGCTCCTGCGCATCGACATCCGACACCATGATGTCTTCCGTCAGCAGGAGTGCCCGGGCCGACCGCCGCAGCATTCGCCGATATTGCCTCTCCATCTCGTCAAAGGCGGCTTTCCGCGCGCGGAAAAACCGCGCGAAGCGCTTATTGCCCCGCAGCTCGACGAAGCTGGTATGAAGGGAAGCCACCTGCTTGATCATGGTCGCGGCGCCGGCGGCGAGCACCTCGTCGTCGTGATTGAGCGCCTTCTCGATCAACCTGGCGGGGACGCCATATCCTTCGAGCTCACGCTGCAGCTCCGGCTTTGCCCGCTCTGTCACCCTGATCGGCGAACGCGCGATGGCTGCCGTGACGGTTTCCACAGCCTGGGGATAGCGCGCCAGAGTCTGCATCATGGTCCGCAGAAAATTGATCACCCGACGAGCAAGAGGCAGATGAGGCGCCACAACCATGAACGCCATCGTCGCGGGTATGGCAACGAGCAATCCAGCTTCAGGCTCCGCATGCGGACGGAGAGACGTGATCAGCGAATGCACTCCGATGACGAGAAACACATAGAAGACCAGGGCGATCGCGACGTAGGCGAGGACCCCGAAGTAATAGCGATCGCGGTTTACGCCATAGCGGATTTCCATGATCTCGAAGGGAGCGTGAAAGTCGATCGCGCTGACGATGCAGATCGCGATCGCACCGAGGCAGAGAGCAACGACGGACGGGTCAAGGCCCTGCATTGGTGAAACTCACTATGATCCTGCTCGGTCCACGAAAATTTCTCCGTCGAGGCCGCGCATGTACAGAACCGGCGAAATCCATTCGGCGAATTGCCGCGCCTTCAATTCGGCCCGGGTATGCGCCAGCGCCGCCTGTATCGATACGTTGTCGGCGAGATAGGTGTAGAACGTATCGGCAAACGCGAGACCCATATTGTCGCTGATTTCAAACTGCATGGCGATCACTGCAGGGACGCCTCCCTGAATGAGCTCCGCGGCGGTGCTCGAAAACAGGGAGCCAGGTTCGCCTTGCGCCCCGCTGCAGGAGTTCAGGACGACGAGGCTCGGCGTTTGGCCGGGCTGGGTAAGAAACGTCTTCAGCGCGTCGGCATAGAGCCGGGCCCCTCTCGACCCGCCCTCCTCCTGGACCACAACGAAGCCCATTTGCCGGTCCGGATCGTGTCCACCGTGGCCGATGAAGTGAAACAGGTCCCACCGCTTGCCTTCGTCTCCCCTCAGGAAACGGCGGTTGAGATCGCGGGCCTTTGCTGAGGGTATCCAGGACAGCTTCAGTCTCTTGCCGTCATTCAGCTCGCTCAGCGCGTTCTTGATTGCGACCTGCTCGGCGTCGACCTCGATCTCGTCCAGCGGGAATCCGTTCAGGACCTTGACCCGCGCGGCCATGCCCAGCATCCGTATCGGCCTTGCCGCGCACATCCGGCGTTCCTCGCCATAGTCGTCAACGGCGCGCGTGAACGGCGTGCTCTGGGATGTCGTGACATAGAAGCGGTTCTTCTTGTCATACATTGTTTCCCACGGCACGTAGGCGAGCGTGGAATCGCTGACCCGCAGGCGGATCAGGAACGGCTCATCGTCTCTTCGCGCCGCCTGGGAGCATTCCTGATAGAGTTCAAGGATCTTTCGCTGAAAGATGAAGTCGAAGAGTTGCGAGCCGACTTCCTGCACGATCCGTTCGTCCGATCCCGCGGTCAGACTTCCGGCAGCATCTCGGATAGCGGGTCTTGCCTCGTCGCCGCCATCTGCCGCGCCCGCATTCTCGTATCGCGGACGTAGCGCCACCTCGGCGCTGCGCGCGCCAGAGGACTGGAGGATCGCTTCCTGCAGCGGCCTCAGGTTCTGACGAAAACTCGGCTTGAGCTTCTCGACTTCGATCTCGCGGCTCGACGAATTGTAGTCCGCGAAAATGCGGCAATGGTTTTCACCACAATCTTCAATGGTCAGATTGAAAACGACTTTCGCCACGACGCAACCCTCAGCCGCGCACATGCCAGCGCAAAAATCGCGCCTGCAAAAAGTCTACACCGGACAGAAAGGCGCGCAACGGTTGAATGGAGGACGTTGTGCCGCAACATCTCAACGCTCTGAGCGCCTCAGACGGCGCAGGCCGCACCGCTATGTCCGGTATTATTCTCCCTATCTACGGTAGCCGGCATTCCGCCGGTCCACCTGTTTTTGTTCGGGCCATCCAATCTCAATGCACGCGTCGGTTGAATTTCGATCGAGTAATCGTCGACGGGACCAAACAACCGGAGATCGGGGCCGACTGTGCAGAGTCTTCTAGCGCGAATTCTCCGGCATGACTGTGAGCCGCTTCACAACCTCGTCTTGCTGACCCTTGCCAGCGCCAGCCGGCTGTCGGCGCCGACGCGAATATTTCGGATTATTCGATATTGCTTTGGCGCTGGCTTACCCACCCCTATTAACGTGATCAGCGGAGCAACCATCGCGGCAAACCGTCTCGAGGCTCGCCTTGAAGGCACCGAGGTGGTTGCTGCTGTGCAGCAGGACGGGACGGAAACGCCAAGGCGAAGTCAACCGGAGCAAGGGAGACAGCGCGGTGCTCGCCCGAGGTCAAGCGGCGCCCGTCCCAGGGCATCGTAAGGGCATCGTAAGGCCGTTGTAAGCCGGCCTTGTTAACGTGCTCCGGGTCACCGCCGATACGATCGGCAGACCCGTTGGTGAACGAGCAACTTACCTCCAAGGGCCTCACCCAGCCGTCGCTGCGGTCATTGACCCAATCATGGAGGTCATCGCCGAGGCAAGTCCTGCCTCTTTCACGGAGTTGATGTCACGTCGCCTCGATCCACGCCGATCAGTCGCAGGGCCGCACGTTGGATTGCATTCATTTCTGGCTGTATCTCCGGGATACTCGCGCTGGAAGTCGCCCTGTCGCTTGGCCTGTTTGCTTGGAGCGGCGAGCCGCATGCCATCCCGGATCTCGGGACCCAGTCGCGGCAGGCAGCGGTAGCAGCGGCAGCAGCGATCGTCTCCGTGGTCGCTCAAATCATCGAAAAAGCGTCGCACTCGAACGAAGATCGATAGCGCGGCCGACCTGAGAAGAGTAAATCCGACCCGGGAGGAGTAAAGGTGCGCGCTCATGCCGCTGCCGCTCCTGGAACCTGTCAGGTCAACGTAAGGTCGGCTTGATAACACGACGCTGCGCAAGGGATTTCGCTGCAACGTTGTGGCGCTCGGTAATCCCGGCAGATCATGCGCGAACGCATCCAAGGGAATGAGCGTGGCAGGAGCTAAGATGGCATCTCGCATCAAGCGTGCGGGCTATGCGATAGCGGTCGCAGTGATCGCGGTCTCGCTGACCGGCGCTTGGCTATTCAGCCGCACTCAGGACATTCACTCGGCGATGGCGGCGAACACGGACGCCAAGAGCGACGTCGATGTGGCGCAGCAAACTGTCGACATCAGCGAGAAGCAGGTGGACGGATTCAAGATTCTCGCCGCCGAGCCACGCTCATTTCGTGTCGTGAAGAACGCGGTCGGCTCGATCGACTTCAATCAGAATATGTTGGTTCAGGCGTTCACAACCAACCCGGGCAAGATCGTCGATACGATCCTCAATGTCGGCGACACCGTCACCAAAGGGCAGACGCTGTTCACGATCGACAGCCCCGATCTGCTCCAGGCCGAGTCATCCCTGCTTGCGGCAGCGGGCGTGCTGGAGCTGCACACCCGGACGCTCAATCGCGTCAAGCAGCTCCTGAAGACCGGCGGCGGCGCGCAAAAGGACGTCGATCAGGCGACCTCCGATCAGCAGACTGCCGAGGGCAATTACAAGGCCGCCCGCGACGCCGTGCGCATCTTCGGCAAGACCGAAGAAGAAGTCGACCGGATCCTGGCGGACCGCAAGGTCGATTCCATCCTGCGCGTGCCAAGTCCGATCTCAGGCAAGATCGTGGCCCGAACCGCAGCGCCCGGCCTCTACGTCCAGCCGGCGAACGCGCCGGCGCCGTATACGCTTGCCGATCTCTCCACCATGTGGATGGTCGCGAACGTCATCGAGACGGACGCACCCGCCTATCGGCTCGGCCAGCCCGTGGCCGTCAGCGTACCGGCCTATCCCAACGAGGTGTTCCGAGGGACTGTGACGACGCTCGGGCTCAACATCGACCCGAGCACGCATCGCCAGCTGGTTCGCTCGGTGATCGACGATCCCGACCACAAGCTTCGCGCCGGCATGCTCGCAACCTTTTCGATCGAGATCGAAGGGCCGAAAACATCGGTCGCGGTCCCGTCGGAGGCCGTCGTCCGCGAAGGTGACGGTTCGATGACAGTGTGGGTCACCACCGACCGCCGCCGCTTTCAGAGGCGCGCGGTGAAGGTCGGACTGGAGCAGAATGGATGGCGCCAGATCCTCGAGGGGTTGAACCCCGGAGAGCTGGTCGCCTCGACAGGCGCAATTTTCCTCAGCAACAAGTTTGCGATCGCGGTCACAGGCTGAACCTTACATCCGGCGACCGCGCCCGCCGCTCAGTACAAGTAAACGATCTTGATCAAGAGCATTCTCCAGTTTGGCCTGACCCGCAGCGCGATCGTCGTGCTCGGCCTCATCGTGTTCTGCGCCGCCGGCCTTGCGGCGTTCAGCAAGCTGAACATCGAAGCCTATCCCAATCCGGCGCCGGTGATCCTTGAGATCACCGCACAGGCGCCGGGGCTTTCGGCCGAGGAGATGGAGAAATACTACACGATCCCGATGGAGGTCGGACTCTATCCGACGCCCGGCGTCATCAACATCCGCTCGACCTCGTTCTACGGCCTGTCCTTCGTCCGCGTCACCTTTCGCTACGGCGTCGACTATTATTTCGCGCTGACGCAGGCTGCCCACAGCATCCAGCAGAACATCCAGCTCCCCGGCAACCTCGTGCCGACCATCCAGCAGTCGAGCCTGGTCGGCGAGATCTTCCGGTACGAGCTCGTCGGGCCGCCGAATTTCGGCCTGACCAACTTGCGCACCCTGCAGGATTACGTCGTCGCCCGGCGCCTGATGACCATTCCCGGCGTGGTGCAGATCAATGCGTGGGGCGGCACCACCAAGCAGTTCAATGTCGATGCCGACCTGTCCAAGCTCGAGTCTTACAACATCACCGTGCCGCAGCTCGTCTCCGCGCTCGGCAATTCCAACGTCAATGTCGGCGGCCGGGAGATCGCGATCGGGCAGCAGTCGGTCAATATCCGCGGGATCGGCCTGATCGACTCCGGCGGTGCCGATGACGTTACCAAGGGCTACCGGGTCCAGGATATCGAGAACATCGTCCTCACCCAGCAGAACGGGCTTCCGATCCAGATCAAGGACGTTGCCAAGGTCTCGATCGGCTACGTCCCGCGGCTCGGGATCGCCGGCAAGGACCGGGACGACGACGTCGCCGCGGCTATCGTCGTGATGGGACGAACCCAGCATACCAACGACATCATCC
This sequence comes from Bradyrhizobium sp. NAS80.1, assembly GCF_001908205.1. Classification (GTDB taxonomy): domain Bacteria; phylum Pseudomonadota; class Alphaproteobacteria; order Rhizobiales; family Xanthobacteraceae; genus Bradyrhizobium. The sequence continues at coordinate 9,544 of NZ_LGHL01000010.1, read as the reverse complement.
CGAAGATCGAGGACGAGGTCGCCAAGATCAACAGCGACGGCACGCTGCCCCCGGGCGTCAGGATCGTGCCCTATTACGACCGCAGCGCGCTGGTCGACGTGACCACGCACACCGTGCTCCACAACCTCGTGTTCGGTTGTCTTTTGGTGTTCGTGATCCAGTGGGTGTTCCTGGGCAATCTGCGCAGTGCGCTGATCGTTGCCGCCAACATTCCGTTTGCGCTGTTCTTCGCCATCATCATCCTGGTGCTCCAGGGCGAGGACGCCAACCTCTTGTCGCTCGGCGCGGTCGATTTCGGCATCATCGTCGATTCCGCCGTCATCATGATGGAGAACATCTTCCGCAATTTCCAATCGAGCCCCGAGAGCCGCGCCCGTTTGCTGCAGAATCTGGCCGAAGGCTTTTGGGGCCCCGATCCAACCGCGTCCACACAAGGTCATGCGTCCCCGGTGCGCTGGACTGACCGGCTCAGGATGATCTTCGTCAGCGCGCTTCAGGTCGACAAAGCCGTGTTCTTCACCGCCGCGATCACGGTGACGGCCTTCGTGCCGCTGTTCACGATGCAGGGCGTCGAAGGCCAGATCTTCGGGCCGATGGCACGCACCTATGGCTACGCGCTCGCCGGTGCCCTGCTCGCGACCTTCACGGTGACGCCGGTGCTCGCCGCGTTGCTGCTGCCCGAGCACATCGAGGAGACCGAGACCGTGATCGTGCAGGGCTTGCGCAGGTTCTACACGCCCGTGCTGCGCTGGGCGCTCGGCCGCGTCAGGCTTGCAGTGACTGCGGGCGTCATCTTCCTCGCGCTCTCGGGGCTTGCGGCAAGCCGGCTTGGCAGCGAATTCCTCCCCGCACTCGAGGAAGGCAATTTCTGGATCCGCGCTGCGATGCCGCCGACCATCTCGCTCGATGCCGGCACCGAAGCGACCCGCAAGATGCGCGAAATCCTGCTGCGCCATCCCGAGATCATCACCGTCGTCTCGCAGCACGGCCGGCCCGACAATGGCAGCGACGCCTCCCCGTTCTCCAACGTCGAGCTGTTCGCGCCGATCAAGCCGTTCGACCAATGGCCGCCGGGACTGACCAAGGAGAAGTTGACCGAGGAATTGCAGAAGGAGTTCGACGAGGAACTGCCCGGCATCACCTTCAATTTCTCCCAATACATCCAGGACAATGTCGAGGAGGCCTTGTCCGGCGTAAAGGGCGCCAATTCGGTCAAGATCATCGGCCCCAACCTCAATGTGCTGGAGCAAACCGCGACCAAGGTGATGGACGTGATGCGCGGTGTCCGCGGCGTTGCCGATCTCGGCGTCTTTCATCTGGTTGGCCAGCCCAACCTCAACATCAAGGTCAATCGCGAGAAGGCGGCCCGCTACGGGCTGAACACCGGCGACGTCACCACCGTGGTTCAGGCGGCGCTCGGCGGCAACGTCGCCACCAGCGTGCTGGAGGGCGATCGCACCTTTGGCGTCGCGGTGCGCCTCGACCCCAAATTTCGCCAGAGCATCGACGAGATACGCAGCCTGAAGGTCGCCTACGCGACGCCGTCCGGCACCAATGCCTATATTCCCCTGAGCGAGCTCGCTGACATTTCGCTCGATACCGGCGCGTTGTTCATCTACCGCGAGAAAAGCCAGCGCTACATCCCGATCAAGTTCAGCGTACGGGGCCGCGATCTCGGCTCAACGGTCGCGGAGGCGCAGGCGCGCGTTGCCGAGGCGGTGCAGCTTCCGACCGGCTACCGCATCATCTGGTCCGGCGAGTTCGACAATCTCGAGGCAGCGAAGGCCCGCCTCATGATCGTGGTGCCGATCACCCTGCTCCTGATCTTCGTGCTGCTCTACAGCCTGTTCAACTCGGTGCGCGACAGCCTGCTAGCGCTGGCAGGCATTCCATTCGCCGTCGGGGGCGGCCTGATCGCACTCTATCTCGCGGGCCTCGATTTCAGCATCTCGGCCGCGATCGGCTTCATCTCGCTGTTTGGCGTCGCGGTGATGGATGGCATCCTCAACATCACCTATTTCCGCGAGCTGCGCGCCTCCGGCATGAGCATTGCGGACGCCGTATTCAACGGAGCGGAACAGCGCATGCGGCCGATGCTGATGACGGCGCTGTCGGCCGGCGTCGGCCTGTTCCCGGCGGCGCTGTCGCACGGCATCGGCAGCCAGGTGCAGAGGCCGCTTGCCACCGTCGTGGTCGGCGGTATGTTTATCGGCCCGTTGCTGCTGCTCGTGGTGGCGCCGGCGCTGCGCAAGATCTTCCTGTCGCGGGAGCAAGCGCCGTCGGAGCAGGACAGCGCGGCCGCCTCGCCGCCCGAAGCGGCCCATTAGGAAGTCTTGGGGGGATGCGTAGCGTGACAGCCATGACCCGCCTCGCACGAGGGCTCGCGACCGGCTGCGCAAGCCTTTGGCTTGCGAGCTGCGCGGTGGGTCCGAATTTCTCCCCGCCGCCGGCGCCTGACGTTACCCGCTACACGCCGGAGCCGACGGCCTCGCCGCGCAGCGAAGCCGACGGGCCGCGCGTGCCGCGGCAGCGTTTCGTGCATGGCGGCGACATCCCGACGCGCTGGTGGGGAGCGTTCCGCTCCAAGCCCCTGAACGAATTGATCCGGCTGTCGATCGAGCACAATCCCTCGCTGCAATCGGCCGAAGCCGCGATCCGCGTCGCCAATTTCAATGCGCTGGCACAGCGCGGGCTTTTCTTCCCGCAGATCGGCGCAAATTACACGCCCTCCCAGCAGCAAATATCCGGCGCCTCGAGCTCGGGCCCAGGTGGCCAGTCCCCGGCGGTGTTTTCGCTCCATACCGCGCAATTGGAAGTCAGCTTCGTGCCGGATATTTGGGGCCAGAATGTTCGCGCCGTCGAGAGTCTCGACGCAATAACCGAGCAGCAACTGTTCCAGCTCGAGGCGGCCTACCTCACGCTGACCGCCAACGTCGTCACCGCGGCGATCCAGGAAGCATCACTCCGCGGCCAGATTGCTGCGATCCAGCGCGTTGTGAAGATTGAACGCGGTATCCTGGAGATCGTGAAGAACCAGCACACCGCAGGCAGTGCGTCCCAGGTCGACGTGCTGGCGCAGGAGGCCGCGCTGGCCCAGTCCGAGCAGCTCCTGCCGCCGCTCCAAAAGCAGCTCGCCGTTCAGCGCGACCTCCTGACCGCGCTTGCCGGACAATTCTCCGCAGACGAAATCCTGCAAAAGTTTACGCTCGACGGGCTGACGCTACCCGCAAATCTGCCGGTGAGCCTGCCGAGCAAGGTGATAAGCCAGCGTCCGGACGTCAGGGCCGCCGAGGCGCTGCTGCACTCGGCGAACGCCCTGGTCGGTGTGTCGATCGCGGCGCGGCTGCCCAACGTAACGATTACCGGAAATGCAGGATCCGTCGCCTTCAGCCTGGCCGAGTTGTTCACGCCAGGGACCAGCTTCTATGTCATCGCGGCGAGTATGACCCAGCCACTTTTCGATGGGCTGACGCTTTACCACAAGCAGAAGGCCGCAGAGGCCGCAGTGGACCAGGCGGACGCACTCTATCGCCAGGCCGTCGTCACGGCGATGCAGAACGTCGCCGACGCGTTGCGCAGTCTGCAGGCCGACGCGCGTGCCGTGCAAGCTGCGGTCAAGGCCGAACTCGCCGCGAAGGCAAGTCTCGACATCATTCAGAAGCAGCTCGTTCTCGGGCAGGTCAGTCAGGTGGTCGTGCTCAATGCCCAGCAAGTATATCTGACAGCTGCGGTCGTTCGCGTTCAGGCTCAAGCGACGCGCCTCTCGGACACCGCCGCCCTGTTCATGGCGCTCGGCGGCGGCTGGCCGGCCCAGTGCACGACACCGGTTTGGCGCGACTGCGTGCTGGCGGACGCCTCCACCGTGACCGCTCCGGCGAGCAACACCAAATGAATGCAGCCACCTCGCCGGCGGATCGAGCGGAGCGCTTACCAGATGACAAGCGCGCACAGCAGCGCAAGCGGCAGGATCGCAAGTCCGATCGGAACCCATTTGCCCATGTCGGCCGGATTCTTCGGATACTGGAAAATCTGGAAGGCGACAAAGCCACAGACGATCACGCCCAATACGATGCGAAACAGATCGGAAGGCGAGTCGTAGATCGACCAGAGGTTTTCGTTCTGGGGAGTAGCGACACGAAAGGTGACCGCAATCACCACCAGGAGGAAGAGCGTCCGCAGAACGAGACCGAGGAACCGCATATGTGCCATCCAGCGCCGCAGCGAATCTTACCACAAGCTGACGAAGGTAGCCATCACCCTCGCAGCGCCGGCGTAGTGCCCATTGTTTCGGCTGAAGGTTCGTCATGAGATACGGAACCATCCCGGCTGTCGCACTTGCCCTGGCGTTCACGTCGACCGGCTCGGCCGGCGCCGCGACGTCGTCGCGCTGTCATGTAGAGGTTCTTTCCTCCCAAAAGCTCCCCTATGCGCTGGTCGGCTATTGGCTGCTCAAAGCCACGGTGCGAGTGACTTATCCGCACGGCCCGACGGTCATCTCAACGCTCCTCAGGAATTCGCCTTGGCAGGAGAGCGTCCGACGGGGCGATGCGTTTTGGCTCGACTGCGAGCGCCTTCGAAATGAATGGACCGTCTCGCTGTTGCCGATCCAATAGCCGCATCCCAGGGGGCCTATCATGGGAAATATGTTTCTCGGCGCCGTTCAAGTCGCACTGCTCGCAGCCGCCAGCCCAGCCATCGAACACGGAGATCGGCCGCCCGTCGCAGAGGTGCGAATGGTGTGCGACCAGAACTGCAGCTGTTGGCCGACGCGCTATCGGGGACGCCGGCTGCTGCTGGCCGATCGCCCCGATCTGGCATGTCCGCCGCCGGCAGCTGGTCGACCTGCCCACGGCCATTACAACGGCTACTACCGAACTGGACCCGCAACGGGCATCGGATTTGACAGCCGCGCCCCGGTTCGGGAATTCGCGTTCCCGTTCTGAAGCAACCGCGCGGCCAAATCACTGCCGCAAAGAAACGCCCGGCCCGGACATGCAATAGTTCCTCGCGACTTACCCGAGATAACCGTAGACCCCGTCCCACAACAGCTTCAGCGCCGCGACCACCAGCAGGCCGTAGCAGGCCCGGTAGATCTGCCGCTGGTCCAAACGCCCGTGAAGGCGCCAGCCGAGCCAGACGCCGGTGGGAATGGCGAGCAGGCAAATCACCATCACGATCCATTCGTTGCCAGCCGGCCGTACCAACAGCAACCACGGCACCGCCTTGGTCGCATTGCCGACGGTGAAGAACAGGCTCGTCGTTCCCGCATAGACTTCCTTGGTGAGACCGAGCGGGAGCAGGTACATCGCAAGCGGCGGTCCGCCGGAATGCGCGACCATGGTCGTGACACCCGAGGCGAGACCGGCAGCCACCGCCTTCGGCTTCGAGCGCGGAGCGATGATCACCTTCGGATCGCTCACGAGCCACAGGCCGACGAAGATCAAGGTCACGACCGCCATCACGATCGCGACGGCACGGTGATCCAGCACACGGAACAGGAGATAGCCAAGCCCGATGCCGATCAGGAGCCCGGGCAACAGCAGCAAGAGATCCGGCTTCGACCAGGTCGAAGGCTTCCAGTAGCGAAGCGCGAACAGATCCATCGCGACGAACAGCGGCGCGAGCAGGCCTCCAGCGGTTACCGGATCCATCACGAAGGACAGCAGCGGAATGCCGACGATGGAGAACCCGCCACCGAATGCGCCTTTCATGAAGCAAATCAGGAACACGCCGGCGAAGGCAATGAGGATGGTGGTGGCCGTCAGATCCATGTGTCGTCTCCGCGGCCATCGCGCCGATCACAGAGTGCAATTCAACAACCTGACTCCATTGCTCCGACATATGTATCGCATCAATCGAAACATTGATCTCGGTGCAATTTGACCGTGCCTTTGGACTAAACAGCGACTCTGTCGAGAAGACTGGAAACGTCGTTTCGGGTCTCGATCGCCTGGACCGAGTTCTCGAAAGCTTTCTCGAGCACGCTTCTGCCGATGGTCCCGAGCACGAGGCCGAGGATCCAGCCTTTGAGGTTCTTGCCCTCGCGCACGACAACGACGTCGATGTCGGTCCTGCCGTCGCGCCGCCGCCGGAACGTGTAGGTGTGCCGCGACGCGCCTCCCCATACATTTGAATCAGTCGTTGTCAGGACGACACGGTTGGGGTTGGACCAGTCGTAGTCGAGGCGCTCCCAGATCCCGCGCGAGCCTTCGGTCACGTCGGCCTGCGTCAGGCCAAGATGGTGCACCACGAGGTATTCGTCGGCGCTGTTGCGGAACAGCGTGGAGCGGCCGGGCCCGAAATCAGTCAGCCCGGCGATGTACTGCTCGGGGGGTCAGGCTGGTAGTTCGATGAAGACGGATTGTGGACATCTCTGGCTCCCGGATTTCAGTTCGCGACCGCGCTCGTGTTGCGGATGAGCAGGCGGTCGCCGATCCGGCTGATTTCCAGCGCGCCCGCCTGGGTCGCAGTCGAAAGAACGACGTGCTGGCCGGGCGCAAGCACGGATACGAAGCGGATCGGCGTTCCAGCCGTACCTTCGGCAAGCGTCGTGACGACGCGGAATCCGGCGGGCTCGACCGTGTAGTAGGTGACGCCGGAGATATCGCCGAGATGGACACTCCGGCCCTCGATCGGCCTCAGGTCGTTGGCGTGAGCGGCTCCGAATGAGGCCAGGGTGATTGCGGCTGCGAGAAGCGTGTTGCGGATCGACATGCGACCCTCCGTTGGCTTGGGCGGCGGGCGGGACGCCCGTCTGCTCCCTTGCCGCAGGACATGGTCAAGCCTAGATCATCGATCAAACAGATGAGGTCGATAATGGGTATCGATACTGTCAATCTTGGTCGTATCGATCTGAATCTGCTCGTACATCTCGGCGCACTTCTCACCGAGCGAAGCGTTACGCGGGCGGCAGCCAGGGTCGGCATTGGCCAGTCTGCGATGAGTCACAACCTCGCGCGGCTGCGGGAACTGTTCTCTGACGAGCTGTTGACGCGAGGGCCCGAGGGCATGCGCCTCACCCCTCGCGCCGTCACGTTGCTCGAACCGGTGCAGGCCATGCTGGCCCAGGTCGAAGCGCTGGTGTCGCACGAACAGACATTCGATCCGGCGACGGCGGTGCGGACTTTCAGGTTCGGATTGCCGGACAGCATGGAAATCCTGTTCATGCCGGCGCTGCTCGCCCGTATGCGCGAGGTTGCTCCCGGCATTCACCTCCGGCTCTACAATTTCGATGCATCCCGGCTGCTCGACGACCTCGATGCCGATGAGATGGACATCGCCATCGGCTATGACGCGTTCGAGCAAGGACAGCTCCACCACAAGCGCCGCAAGCTGTTCACCGAGAGCTATGTGTGCATGTTCGATGCCGAGAAGACCGGCATCACGCCTCCGATCTCGCTCGACGACTATGTTCGGCTTCCCCACGTGCTGACCAGCCTGAGACCGGCGCGCAACGCGCGCGGCATCGTCGACGAGGCGCTGGAGAAGCTCGGATTGCGTCGCTCCGTCGCGCTCACGACGCCACGCTTTCTGACGGTCCCGTCGTTGGTGGCGCGCGCGCCCGTCATCGTCACCATACAATCGCGCCTCGCTCGCCGGTTCGCCGCCGAGCTCGGGCTCAGCCTCAGTCCCCTGCCCATTGAGTTGCGCGACGTGACGGTTTCCTTGCTGTGGCACGCATCCTACGATCGCGATCCGGCCCACGCCTGGTTACGCGAGCAAGTCGCACTGCTCGCAGCAGAACTGTGACCACGGCGCGCGGCAAGTTCGCCAATGAGAACGAGAACATCCCCCATAAACTCACGCCGCGCATTGCTCCTACATTTGTATCGGTCCAATGAAAACGTTGAGCTCAGTCCAATTGTGAGCTGAGGCCGTTCCCGCCGAGGCTCGGCGCCTCCGGGCGACGTCATAAATACGCAATCCTGCAGAACTGTCGTGAGGCATGTCGGTTGTCCTGGACAACACACGCCCTGGGTCGTTCGGTCATGTATCGCATGTTCTATTTTGCCGCCTTCCTTGCTGTCACCGGCACCGTGTTCGGATTGCTGGTTGCGTTCGAGAAGCTCATCGGCGGGTGACGCCAGGCGCGCGTTGCCGCGTTAGCTAAACTACCGTCGCGACCACCTTACGGCTATTCGTCGGGACACCACCGCCCGATCAGGAACGAGCCACCTGCGACAGCGGCAAACAGGGACGCCACCGCGAGTATAGTAGTGGACATCGAGATCAAGCCGCGCTCGTGGGCATTCAGCGCGGCGGTGCCAAACGTCAGCCAGCCCCCCGTCGCGACGACGTTCGACACGCCCCGCAAGACCGCGCACCGCGTCACCGGCCTGTAATTCAGGAATCTCAAAAGCAGCGGCCCGCCCGCGAAGGCAAGCGCAAAGACCCATGCAAGAGCCAGCATTGGCACGTCGAAAAGGCTGGTCAAACCGGAGGACAAGGCAAGTACTCTGAAGCGTTCAGAGTTTGACGTCTGGACCGAGGTGAGGTTCAAGAGCATGGCAGTCAAGCCAAGCCGGCCATAAATACTGATTGCGGAAACTGGAAACAGAACACCATGGCCTTCTCGACAGCGAGCGCGGTTGGATTCGTGATCGCCTATCTCTTGGGATCCACGCCTACGGGCTATCTGGCGGGAAGACTCCTCAAGGGCATTGATATTCGAGAGCACGGCTCCAAATCCACCGGGGCGACGAATGTGTTGCGGACTCTCGGCAAATGGCCGGCGTTGTCGGTGCTCGTCGCCGATGTGCTGAAGGGCGTCGCGGCCATCATCGTTGCCCGCTCGTTCTGTCCTTGGCTCTACGCACAGTTTTCCTCAACGCCGCTGACAGCGCTGGATCTGCAAGCCTGGGTGCCATGGACTGTTTGCCTGGCCGGAATTGCCGTGCTGTTGGGGCATTGCCGCTCGATTTGGTTGAACTTTACAGGCGGAAAATCCGCTGCGACCGGGCTGGGGGTGCTGCTGGCGATGTCGTGGCCAGTCGGATTGAGCGCTGCGGCGGTCTTTGGCATCGTGCTGGCTATTGCCCGGATTGTTTCCCTCAGCTCGATACTCGCGTCACTGACGGCAATCGTTCTCGTCTGCGGTTTTGAGCACCCGTTTCCCTACCGGCTGCTGGTCATCGGAGGCGGCATCTACGTGATCGTTCGCCATCGTGCCAACATTCAGCGGCTATTTGCGCGGACGGAGCCACGCTTGGGTCAACGTAGCCCGGATGTGAAAGCAGAAGCGCGAGTCTAGCGTAGCGTCTTCCGGAGATTCGATAGCGCATCTGGGCCGCCCTTAGCCAAGCTCGGCGCGGCCGGTGCCTTTTCGACCGAGGAGACCAAGCCGATTGAGGAATTGGTCGGGCGGACACCGATCACGACCAAACAATTCGTCGAGGATTTCAAGGCAGCGTTTAGCACTACTTTGGCAGAACTTGTTTGTGCAGCGACTTTTCAAGGATTTGTCTTCTGCAGTACGGGCACCGCTGAGCCCGCGGCCGCAGGATGAGATCGACGATGGCGTGACGTACTGCGGGCATGGTTGGCT
>NZ_LGHL01000001.1 GCF_001908205.1 Bradyrhizobium sp. NAS80.1 | reverse complement strand
GAAGTTATTCGTCCAAGGCGGTTCTAGCGCTTAAGCTAGCACGTGGCTTCAACTTAGACGACGAACTGAAGAATGTAATTCTAGCCGTGTCTCGATCATTCGCGTTTTTACACGTCACTTGCTGACATCGCGGAAACTCCGCGTGAGGCCTGCTTCACCCTGGCAAACGGACATCCAAATTTATGAGCACACGCCCTATGCCCGCCGCATCAGCTTGAGCGAGGCCGCAAGGCGCAGGCTGCGCTTGCCGGCGAGCGCGATGCCTTCGAGTTCGCCACCATCGGCCGTGCAGGTCCCGGAGAAGCCGATCCCGACCTCGCAGCCGCCGAAGACCGGGTTTTCGCTCTTCGAAGGGGTATGCTCCTGGTTGAGAATCTCCCCCTTCCAGCGGCCATCCTCCGAGGAATAGGATCCGAGGTAGTAGAAAGACGCATCGCCGCCGAGGATGCGGCCGTCCATCAGCAGCATCACGCCGGAGAGCCCGGCATCTACGCCATCGAGCACGCGCAGATTGATCCCATAGAGCCCATTCGCGATCCCACCCGGCCCGATCGTCCCACACGGGGGTAGCCCCTCGTCGTCGAGCGGCGCGAGGTTTGCCCAGAACACGCTATCGGGCATCGCATCCGCCTTGCCCTCGAGCAGGATCGTCGATCCCTCCGTCCTGCCACGCACCTTGATCGCAGCGACGTCGGTGCCCATCAGCGGCCTGTAATTGGGATCGTCATTGTGGCGCTCGGTGATGACATCGCCTTCGATCACGCCGTCCCTGACGTCGTAGGTCCCGAGATGCGCGAAGGCCGAATTGCCGCCCAGCATCTTGCCGTCCTGCAAGCACATGATGCTGCGGCCGAAGGCGCCGTTGATGCCGTATTCAACCTTGTAGAGTCCGTCCAGCAACGTCATAGACCCGCAAAATATAAAAGAATCGCGGGCTACCTAGCACTGCCGTCGCATCGAGGCCATCCGGCTTTTCCGCGCAGGGGCCGTTGGCGGAGCCTTCCGTGCCATGGTGCCATCATGCCCCTGTTTTGCCCGACGTGTCAATCGATTTCGCCTAATCCGCAGTCAACCTTTCCAGTCCCCCGGCTACTTTGCATGGGGTTGTTTTCGAGTTTTTTGTTGTGCTGACCCGGACGGCATTCATCACGCTAGTGACGTTTGAAATACTGCACCTCGCGCTCGTGCTTCTCGGCCGCCGCGCGGCTCCTGAAAGTGCCGAGGTTGCGGCGCTTGCCGGTCTTGGGATTCACCTTGCGTGAGTAGAGGCGATATTCGCCGGATGCGAGTTTGCGGATCATGATTGCGCCTCCTCCTCGTGCGTTCGGATTCAACCCGCTTTGCACGAGGTCCGTTCCGTCAGGGCTTGCCGGCCGGGGCGAACTGTTGATTGGCGAAAGGCTGCTGATCGGTGGGAACCTTCATGACAACGAAGCTGCGGCCCATCGAGCGGTGGCAGGCATTGCAGCCCTCGGTCAGCTCGCCCAGCGCTTTTGTGAATTTGCGGCCGTCCTTCGCATTGATCGCGTCCGTCATCGATTGCAGCGACGGCTCCAGCGTCATGACGTTGCTGGCGGGAATGCCGGCATAGAGCACGGCGGCCTCGACCAGACTTGCCTTGAGCTGGCTCAGCTCGTAGGCGGCCAGCTCCCAGTTCTGCGCCTTGCCGGCCAGCCAGAGCTTCTGGTGGCGCGTCTGCGCGGCGCTCATGGCGTCGCCGAGGCGAGGCACGTACTGGTCTGCCGACGGCGATTTGAGGTCCTGCGCCGCTGCCACAGCGCTCACGGCGCCCACGCTGGCCAGCGCCAGCATCCACTCGCGAAGCTTCATCACCCGTCTCCATTCCTGTGAAAGCCCAATGTAGACCGACGCGACGCCCGGCGGCCTTGCGCTCGATCAAGGCCGGCCTCGAACCATCAGGCACAAGCGCGCGACAAAGCGGGCATGGATCAGATGCAATTGCCAGCCGAGGGGCAGATCGCAGTCATCGTCGCAAGCGCAGCGAAACAGCCGCTGCTCGATGCCGCCTTCGAGCTGTGGTGCCGTCGCTACCGGCTGGACTCGATCGAGGGCCGCCCGACCGACGAAGAGGTCCGCGTCTATCGCACACTCACGCCGGAGCAGATGCGCGCGAAATATCGCTGGGATCGCGACCGTGCCCATGAAGGGCCGATGTTCGGCTATCTCAAGCGCGCACATCCGCATGCTGACGATGCCGCGATCAGGCACGCCATCATCGTCGCCGTCAAATTCGAGGATGCCACCTTCGAGCACTTCAACTGGAACGGCGATTTCTGGGACTGCGTCGTGCGCGCCGTCGCCAGGGCGGCCGCGCAATATCCGGACTTTCTCGATACGACCTATCGCGACGCCCGCAAAAACGTCGCCTATTACTACAAGTGAGCTGAGGGGCGCTTCATCACATCACTGTCAACCGGAGCGTTCGATCGGCCGCTACCCGGTTGCACAGGACGAGATCGGCCGATTGGGCCTGTGCAGCTATGGGCGCAGAAAACGCGAAATGGATGCCAACGAGACAAGTCCGCATGGACGCCACGTTGCGACCCCGCCCCGGCAGATTCAAGGCTCCAGCCCCGATTGCCGCAGTACGGGTACGACCTCGGGCGATGCCAGATAATGCAGCAGCCGGTCCGCGGCGTCGGCATGTTTCGCGTTCGCCATGCGGCCGGCGGAGAACACGGCCGGTGTCTGCAGATCGTGCGGGATCGGTCCGACCACCTCGATGCCCTTGACCTGCTTCAGCTCGCTTATCTGCTGCACGGCGAGATCAGCCTCGCCGCTGACGAGCCTTTCCGCTGTAAAACCCTGCTCGACGATGGTGGCCTTGGCGTTGATCTCGGCTGCGATGCCCATCCGCACGATCAACTGGGCGAAGTAAACCCCGCTCGCGCCGAGCCGTGAATAGGCGACGGACCGCGCCGCGAGCAGCGTCCTGCGCAGCGCGGCTTCGGTCGCGATATCGGGATGCGCCTGCCCTGCCCGCACGGCCATGCCGACGAAGGAGCGCGCCAGATCGGCCGCACTGCCGGCGACCACGCGGCCCTCACCGATCGCCTCGTCGAGCCCCTCGCGCGTGAGGATCACGAGATCGGCAGCCTCGCCGTGGCGCAGCCGCTTGAGCAGCGCCAGCGTCGGCGCGAAGTCGGCATCGATGCGAACACCTGTCGCCGCCTCGTACGCGGAGGACAGGCTGCGCATCGCCCCCATCAGGCCGAGCGTCGAGAGCATGCGAACGTTTTCCATGTGCAATCCCAGGGGTAACGATCAGGCGCGGTGCATCAACTTGAGCGCGGCGGTGAGGCGCAGGCTTCGCTTGCCGGCGAGCGCGGTCGCGTCCAGCACCGCCTGCTCCGCATCATAGCTGCCGGAGAAGCCGATGCCGACCTCGTGGCCGCCGAAGATCGGATCATCCTTTGCCGGCGTGTGCTCCTGATTGAGAATCTGGCCCTTCCAGCGCCCGTTCGCGGCCACGTAGCTGCCAAGATAGTAGAACGAGGCATCGCCGCCGAGGATGCGACCCTGGTTGAGCAGCATCACGCCAGTGAGCCCACCGTCGACGCCGTCAAGCAAGCGCAGATGCACCGAATAGAGCCCGTCGACGATCCCGGCCTCGCCCACGACGCCGGCGATTGGCACCTCGTCTTCCGTGATCGGCGTCATCACCGACTGGAAGGGAACGCCGGGCAGCTCCTTGAGTTCGCCCTTGAATCGATAGAGATCGCCATCCGCCCAGCCCTTCGCGATCAACGTCGCATCGTCGGTGCCGGCCATGGCGCGATAGTTCGGATCGGGGTTGTGGCGAACGGTCTTGATCACGATGTCGATGCCGCTTTCGGTCTTCTCGTAGCTGCCGATATGAGCAAACGCCGAATTGCCGCCGAGCATCTTGCCGTTGCCAGCATGCATCACGCCCCGGCCGATCACGTCGCCGAGCTGAAATCTCACCTTGTAAAAGCCTTCAAACACCAGCCGTGCCCCCGGCCCCGCGCGCATCCCAAGGACACACTATCCCGGTTTTCGGCACCCGTGGACAGATTTCAAGGCGGCATGGCCGACAGACCGCAATGATGGTCGTCATCAGAATGCAAAAAATCCGCCGGAGCCATTAGCTCCGGCGGATTGAAGGCCAACCCGGGTCTGCCCCGAGCCCGGGCCGGGAGGATCTTAGGCCGCGGCCTTCTTGTCAGCCGGCACGGATGCGATCGTCTTCAGGATCTGCGAAGCGATCTGGTATGGGTCGCCCTGCGAGTTCGGACGACGGTCTTCCAGATAGCCCTTGTAGCCGTTGTTGACGAAGGAGTGCGGAACGCGGATCGACGCGCCACGATCGGCAACGCCGTAGCTGAACTTGTTCCACGGCGCGGTCTCGTGCTTGCCGGTCAGACGCTTGTCATTGTCCGGGCCGTAGACGGCGATGTGGTCCATCAGGTTCTTGTCGAAGGCAGCCATCAGCGCCTCGAAGTACTCCTTGCCGCCAACCGTACGCATGTACTCGGTCGAGAAGTTGGCGTGCATGCCGGAGCCGTTCCAGTCGGTGTCGCCGAGCGGCTTGCAGTGGAATTCGATGTCGATGCCGTACTTCTCAGTCAGGCGCAGCATCAGGTAGCGGGCCATCCACATCTGGTCGGCAGCGGTCTTGGAGCCTTTGCCGAAGATCTGGAATTCCCACTGGCCCTTCGCGACTTCCGCGTTGATGCCTTCATGGTTGATGCCGGCCGCGAGGCAGAGGTCGAGATGCTCTTCGACGATTTGGCGGGCGACGTCGCCGACGTTCGAGTAGCCGACGCCGGTGTAGTACGGACCCTGCGGGGCCGGATAACCGGACGACGGGAAGCCAAGCGGACGGCCGTCCTTGTAGAAGAAATACTCCTGCTCGAAGCCGAACCAGGCGCCGGCGTCATCGAGGACGGTGGCGCGCTTGTTGGAGGCATGCGGGGTCTTGCCGTCGGGCATCATGACTTCGCACATCACGAGCACGCCGTTGGTGCGCGCCGCGTCCGGGAAGACAGCGACCGGCTTCAGCACGCAATCGGAGCTGTGGCCTTCGGCCTGCTGGGTGGAGGAGCCATCGAAGCCCCAGAGCGGAAGCTGCTCGAGCGTCGGGAACGACGCGAATTCCTTGATCTGGGTTTTGCCCCGCAAATTCGGAGTTGGCGTATATCCGTCGAGCCAGATGTACTCGAGCTTGTACTTGGTCATTGAGCCTCTCTGTAGATGATGCGAAAGGTGGGAACCGGGAGTTCCCGCATTTTTGTACCCGGCCACCATCGGCCGACCCTCTACAAGCATTTTGCGTGCCAAAGGACGGAACTGCTGACCTTTATCCACCGGCGCCGGTCCGGCTGATGACTCCGCCCGTGGCCCACAAAACGATGCGTCATAGCAGCGCACCTTTCCGTGAAGCTGCACCGCAAAAATCTCGCGGAAAACGCACGGTTCTGATGCAGCTCCTCGCTGCGGCGCCGCAATCGATGAAAAGCGCAGCACTGCCTCGCAACTTTTGCAAAGCCGCCGTCCTGCCGCTCGCAACCTTTGCAGTGGCCTAGGCGTTGCTCATGCCTTGGGGGAAGCAAAACACCATCCGCACAAGAAATAGGCAGAGAGTGATCTCCTTTTGAGCACTTTGCATTTCCGGACGCGCGGCCAATATGGGGATTCCAGTAACCACAATCGAACGAGTCGAGCGCACCATGGAGGCCAAGGCGCTTCGACCAAGGAGAAATCGCAATGATGAACAATGGTCTGAGTCGGGGATCTGCAAAGATCTACCAATTCCCCGTCGGGGGCCGCGCAGCTCTCGGGGGGGCGCCGCCTTGGCGAATCCCGCCTTCCCGCCGATGATGTTTCGCTTCCGCCGAACGTCTCGATCTGCAGCGAAAGCTGGTATCACCAGGAGGCGATCGACGAAGCCAAGCCGAAATGGGATCGCTGATGCCTGTGGCTGGTTTGATATCGCCGCGCTCGCACAAGCATCCGGCGGTGGTTTGAAAACGGTCGAAACAACGAGGTTTCGGCCCTTTTGGATTCTTGCGGGAAAGACGCCGTTCAGATCACCGCGCAGGCCGTCACCGGCCGTTTCAGATGCTTGACCGTGGTGGCTCCTGTCCTGCTGATCTTCAGCGTGATCCCCGCCCCCGAATAGCGTGCGCCCGAGACCGTCAACCGCCTGGCGAGCGTGATAGGTTCGCCGTCGATCTGGAGGAAGGCGCGGTTGTCGTAGTCATAAAACCCAACGATGAACTGAGTACCATCGGCGCAGCGATAGGTCCGGAACGTCTGCGCATCGGCGTGCCGTGTCCCGGAAATTCCGCCCGCCAGCATGGTGATCGTCAAAAGAATGGCCTTGTGCCGGCCCATGATCGCCCCCTGTAATAGACCTCAAGGACGCCCGTCGCGCGCCCAATCGAAACATAACCCAAGCTGATCTCATGTCAGATTCCCCTGCCCGTCACCTCGCCCTGCAAGGCGCCAGCAATTTTCGCGACCTCGGTGGCTATCCGACCGCTGATGGCCGCACCACGCGCTGGCGGCACATCTTTCGCTCCAACCATCTCGGCCAGCTCACGGCCGATGACGTCAAGATCGTCCACGCGCTGGGCGTGCGAAGCGCATTCGATTTTCGCGGCGTCGAGGAGCGCGCGGGCGGCCTCTGCGTCGTGGACGACATCACGGTGCATTCGCTGCCGATCGAGCCGACGGTCGTGGCCGCGCTGCGCGCCGAGCTCGTCGCGGGTAACCTGACCGCGCCGGTCGCGCTCGAGATCATGCGCGAATCCTATCGCAACTATGTCCGCTACAACACGCATAGCTTTCGCATGCTGTTCGGCCATCTCCTGGAAGACCCCGCGCCGCTCGTGATCCACTGCACCGCCGGCAAGGATCGCACCGGCTTTGCCAGCGCGCTGATCCTGCATGCACTCGGCGTGGCCGAGGAGGTCATTGCGGAGGATTATCTGCTGA
This sequence comes from Bradyrhizobium sp. NAS80.1, assembly GCF_001908205.1. Classification (GTDB taxonomy): domain Bacteria; phylum Pseudomonadota; class Alphaproteobacteria; order Rhizobiales; family Xanthobacteraceae; genus Bradyrhizobium. The sequence continues at coordinate 16,803 of NZ_LGHL01000001.1, read as the reverse complement.
CCAACCAGTTTTACCGGCGCGATGCGACGGCTGCCATCGACTTACCCGACGACGTGCGCAATGCGATCGGCTCTGTCGAGGCCTCCTACCTCGCAGCCGCCTTCGAAGCCGTCGGCCGCGAATATGGCGATCTCGAAACCTATTTGCGCGACGGCCTCAAGCTCGGCGCGTCCGAGCGCACCGCGCTGAAGGAGCGCTATCTGCAAGCATAAGCGAGCGGCCGCAGCCGTTTCAAGCGGTGAGCCCCGTGGCCTTGATGATGGCGCTCTTGAGGGCCAGCGATATCTGCTGGGTGCTCCAGTCGCTCTGGTGCAGCTTGTCGGGATCGCTTACGTCGATCAATTGCTCGAACGGTACATTGTCCTGCACGTGCCAATGCCGCATCAGCGCCCAGCGCTGAAACAAATTGACCTCGATCTCATTGGCGGCATCGCGGATCAGCCGGACCATCTTGTCCGCGAGCTCCGCGCGATCATCCCAAAGCATCTTCGTCACATACTGCGGATCAATCACCAGGACCTCGAAGCCGCGAGCGCGCAATTGCGCCAGGCCCTTCCTGATGTTCCCGGCAACGACGTCCACGTCGTAGATGTCGTTGTGAAAGACCGCGTTCGTCCCAACCTGCCAGATGACCAGCGCCGGATCATCATGGAAGATATCCGCTTCGAAGCGTCCGGGCTCTTCGTTTGCCTCTTCTCCGCCCTTGCCCCGGTTGAGCACGTCAATCCGGATGTCCGGCCGATGGACAACGTCCTTGAAGTATTGTCGCAGATACATCTCGAGCCGATAGGGATACGGGACAACATCGCCTCGTCCCGCCGTTGACGACGACCCCATAGCGACGATGCGCACCGGGCCCTTTCCGTCCAAGGCTTGCCGGAGCCGCATCAGCGGGTATTTCAGGTCGACGATCGCAGCGGGAAACTCGATGGTCGGCAAATTGTCGGACATGAAACAACCTCCTCCACGATCTAAAGTTGCACCTATAGCCCAGCCTTGAAGCTGCCGCCATTGCAAGTCCAATTCGCCGCGCGCAATAGTCGGCGCGAATGATGAGACCGATGGAGGGTATCGTGCAGGGAAAAGTCATTGTCGTGACCGGCGCGCTCGGCGCGCTTGGCAAGGTGGTCGCCGAGACCGCGCTGTCACGCGGGGGGCGCGTTGCCGGCATCGATCACGCGCCCTCGCAGATTTCCGCGACCGCCGACCACATCGAGATCGGCACCGTCGATCTCTCGGACCCGGCGCAGGCGAAGACGGCGATCGAGGCGACGGCGAAACATTTCGGCCGGCTCGACGCGCTGATCAACATTGCCGGGGGCTTCGCCTTCGAGACGGTGGGCGATGGTGACATCAAGACGTGGCAGCGCATGCATGCGCTGAATGTGCTCACCGCGCTCAACGCCTCGCGCGCGGCCCTGCCGCACCTCGCCGCGTCCAAAGCCGGCCGTATCGTCAACATCGGCGCCATGGGCGCACTCCAGGCAGGAGGCGGCATGGGGCCCTACGCGGCGTCGAAGGCGGGCGTGCATCGCCTCACCGAAGCGCTGGCGAACGAGTGGAAAGGCAAGGTCACGGTCAACGCGGTGCTGCCCTCGATCATCGACACCAAGGCCAACCGCACGGACATGCCGAAAGCGGACTTCTCCAAATGGGTCACGCCGCAGGAACTCGCCGAGGTGATCCTGTTCCTCGTCAGCGACGCGGCGAGCGGTATCACCGGCGCGCTGATCCCCGTGGGTGGGCGGGTGTAATCGAATTCCGATCGGATCGGCCGGGCGCCGGCTCTGATTCAATCGGAGCCGGGAAGGCTCTAGACTGCCCGCAACTGATTCTCCCATCGGACATGCTGTGGAAACCGAGCTTTACCTGCCCGTCAAACGCTTCCTCGAAGAGCTCGGCTTCACCGTCAAGGGCGAGATCGGCGGCTGCGATCTCGTCGGCCTCGGCGCCGGCGATCCGCCGGTGGTGGTAATCGGCGAGCTCAAGCTCGCCTTCAATCTCGAGCTGATCCTCCAGGCGGTCGATCGCGCTCCGGCGGGCGACGAAGTCTGGATCGCCGCAAAGATGTCTGCCCGTGGCAAGGGGCGCGAGAGCGATGCACGGTATCGCAATCTCTGCCGCCGGCTCGGCTTTGGTATGCTCGGGGTCACCGACCGCGGCCAGGTCGAGGTGCTGGTGAAGCCGCCGACGGCCGCCCCGCGCCGCGAGCCGAAGGTACGCTCGCGCCTCGTTGCCGAGCATCAGCGCCGCCAGGGCGATCCCGTGCTCGGCGGCAGCACGCGTGCACCAATCATGACGGCCTATCGGCAGCAGGCGCTGGCCTGCGCATCGGCGCTTGCCGAAGGCCCACGCCGCGTGCGCGAGCTGCGCGAACGCTGCCCCGACGCCGGCAAGATCTTGCTTAACAATGTGTATGGCTGGTTCGAACGCGCCGACCGGGGAATCTACGGGCTGACTGAGGCCGGCCGTGCAGCGTTGAAACGCTGGCCGCAGCAACGGGTTGAGGTCGATGCAGGTGTCTCGCCACCGGTCTGACGCCTGACCGATGCATCACGTGAATAGCTGAGATGCCACACCGATTTCATATTGCAATGCAACATCTGCGGCACTAGGTATCCCGGCATCGAAACGAGGCCGTTATGAGCGCAGACTGGAATACCAAATATGGCACGCGGCGCGTGCGCCACGATCCGCCGACCCTGGATGAGGCGATCTTCGCCGCCGTTGGCATCACCGACGATCAGGGGCAGCAGGCCGAGATCGCCGCCGCGTTGATGGGTATGCCGCTCGATGTTGTCCAGGCCGAGGTGAAAAAGCAGGCCCGCACCAACAGTCGCATCACTGCCACGCGCGTGATCGCCGGCGAACAGGGCGCACAGCGCTCTGTGGTGGTCGAACGGCGCGTCGTCCGCCGCTTCGGCAACGACAAGCGCACCGGCACCTGAGCGCTTAATTCCCTGCCCCAAAATAAAGAAGCGGACCGGCCTTGCCGGTCCGCTTTTTGATTCCAGTCCGCTGTTTAAGTCAGGCGGCGCGATTGCCGTACATGCTCGAGATCAGCTTCCAGCAGGTCGAGTTGAAGTTGAGCAGGGCGCGGCCCGCCGTGAACGGCGAGGCGGCGAGATCGGCGAGCTCGGCTTCGGGCGTTTTGGCGAGGTCGATCGTACCGGTCGACTCGCCATGGCGGAAAGCCAGATGCGCGCCGAACTTCTTGGCGAGCGCCCGCATCGCGTGATTCTCGGCGCCCGTGGTGACGCGCAGGCGCTTGTAGCCCTTCCAGCGCGCTTCCGCGATCAGGCGGCTGAACAGCACGGTGCCGACGTTCTGGCGGCGCGCCGAGGCTTCCACGCTGAAGGCGACCTCGGGCAGCGAATCGCCCTCCGGCGGATGCAGCTCGGCCGCGCCGCGGACCACGCCGTCGACGATGTAGGCGACGATCACAGTACCGTCCTCGGCGCAGCGGGCGGCGTAACGCTCGATGAAGTTGTCGTCGAGAAAACCGTTGAAACGATCGTGCCGGCTTTCGGCATCAAGCCTCAGCAGGTGATCGCGCAGGAGCGGCAATTCCTCCTGCTGGATCAAGGTCCGCACATAGCCCGGGGCGGTGCGGACGGTCTCTTTAAGTGCCACGTCAAAACTCCTCTTGGTGTCCCTCGAGGAGGCGTTCGAATCCCTAGGCTTCCTATATTGTGCATCGCAGCAAACTTTTCAAGGCGGAACCCTGCCCAAGTTAGAGGCTTCGGAAGCGACTAATTCGTTAACAAAATCAAGGCCCGGTAATTAAACGAGCACCAGCTGGGTCTGGGTGACCACGGCGACCAGCTTGCCGTCCTCGGTTTCCAGCCGGGTCGTCCAGACCTGGGTACGTCGGCCCCGATGGACGGGGGTGGCGGTGGCAATGACGGTGGTTCCCTCCTTGGCTCCGCCAATGAAGTTGGTCTTGCTCTCGAGCGTGGTCGTGCCCTTGGCATCCTCCGGCAGGTTGATCACGGTCGCGGCGGCCCCAACGGAATCGGCGAGCGCCATTAGCGCCCCGCCATGGACGGTGTGGTTAAGCGTGCAGAGATCGGGCCGGACTGTCATCCGCGCCACGACTCGGTCCTTCTCGGCCTCGACGAATTCGACGCCTTTGAGTTCGGCGAACGGCATCTTCATCGCTTTAAGTTTCTCGAGCGGCGTCATCGCATCTCCTCCCAATTCCTTGTTCTCTCAGAGTGAATCGCTTCGCGCGGCAAAGCAATGACGTCCGAGGTAATGGCCGTGCTGACATCGGCGCTCCCATTTGCGCATATGCTTGTCCCATGCGCCACTTCCCACCCCGCCGCATCATCTGCCTGACCGAAGAGACGGTCGAAACGCTCTATTTGCTCGGTGAGCAGGATCGCATCGTCGGCGTGTCCGGATACGCCGTGCGGCCGCCCCAGGTGCGGCGCGAGAAGCCCCGAGTGTCGGCCTTCGTTTCGGCGGACATACCGAAGATCACGGCATTGGAACCGGACCTCGTGCTGGCCTTCTCCGATCTCCAGGCCGCCATCGCCTCCGATCTGGTGCGGGCCGGCATCGACGTCCACGTCTTCAACCAGCGCGATGTCGCCGGGATTTTGGCGATGGTCCGCACGCTCGGCGCGCTGGTCGGCGCAGCATCGCGCGCGGAGGAACTCGCCCTAGGCTTCGAACGGCGCCTCGCCGTGATCGCGGCAACACCCCGCCCCTCACCGCGGCCAAAGGTCTATTTCGAGGAATGGGACGATCCGCTGATCTCGGGCATCGGCTGGGTGTCAGAGCTGATCGAGATTGCCGGCGGTGAGGATGTCTTTCCGGATTTGCGCTATCGGCAGGCCGCAAAGGACCGCATCGTCTCGCCCGAAGCGGTGCGCGCGGCTAGACCCGACATCATCCTCGCTTCCTGGTGCGGCAAGAAGGTCGTGCCCGCCCGCATCAAGCAGCGCGACGGCTGGAACGAGATTCCAGCCGTACGTGACAACCGCATCGTCGAGATCAAGTCGCCGATCATCCTGCAGCCGGGCCCCGCGGCACTGACGGACGGGATCGACGCGATCGTGACAGCGTTGTGGGGCGAGCGCTCCTAATCCCTCTCGCGTCATTGCGAGCCAAGCGAAGCTCTGCGGAGAGATCCTGGATTGCTTCGTCGCAAGGGCTCCTCGCAATGACGTTCGGGCGGACGTCTTTCTTACGTCACCGCGTTCACCACCTGATATTCCGGCCGGCGCCACACTTCGTCTGAAATCACCTCCTCGATGATCTCCGCCGCCCGCATGACTTCACCCTCGCCGATATACAACGGCGTGATCCCGAATCTCATGATATCAGGCGCGCGGAAATCGCCGATGACGCCGCGGGCGATCAGGGCCTGCATGGCGGCGTAGCCGCCGTCGAAGGTGAAGGAGACTTGCGATCCGCGGCGCTCGTGCGCGCGTGGCGTGACGAGCTTGAGCTGTGGGCAGCGACGCTCGACCTCAGCGATCAGGAGATCGCCGAGCGCCAGCGAGCGGGCGCGAATCTCGCGGATGTCGACCCGATCCCAGATGTCGAGCGAGGCCTCCAGTGCCGCCATCGCCAGCACCGGCGGCGTGCCGACGCGCATGCGCTCGATGCCGCCGGCGGCAACATAGGCAAGCTCGAACGCGAACGGCTTTGCGTGGCCCATCCACCCCGACAGCGCGGCGCGCACACTGTCGGCATGGCCCGGTGCGACGTAAAGGAAGGCCGGCGCGCCGGGGCCGGCATTGATGTATTTGTAGGTGCAACCGGCGGCGAAATCGGCACCGCTGCCGGCAAGATCAACCGGCAGTGCGCCGGCCGAATGCGCGAGATCCCAGACCGTGACGATGCCGAGCGCATGCGCCTTTACCGTCAGCTTCGCCATGTCGTGACGGCGGCCCGTGCGGTAGTCGACCTCAGTGACGTAGAGCACCGCGATCTCCTCCGACAACGCGGTCTCGATTTCCTCCGGCGCCACAAGGCGCAATTGATGGCCGCGCCCGAGCGTGGCGATCAAGCCCTCGGCCATGTAGAGATCGGTCGGAAAATTGCCGGTGTCCGAAAGTACGATCTTGCGCGACGGGTTCATGTCGAGCGCGGCGGCAAGTGCCTGATAGACTTTGAGCGATAGCGTGTCTCCGACCATAACGGAGCCGACTTCCGCGCCGATCAGTCGCGCGATGCGATCGCCGACGTGGCGTGGCTGGGCATACCATCCCGCAGTATTCCAGGCGCGGATCAGTTCATTGCCCCACTCGGCCGTGATAACGCGATTGACGCGCTCGGCAACGCCAAGCGGCAGCGCACCGAGCGAATTGCCGTCGAGATAGATCACGCCGTCGGGCAGATGAAACAGTGCCCTGGTGTCGTCATAGACGCGAAGCTTGGTCATGGACATCTCTACAATATCGTGCGCACGCGCCAGAGCTCGGGAAACAGCTCGACCTCCAGCATGCGCTTGAGATAGCTCACGCCGCCGGTGCCGCCGGTGCCACGCTTGAAGCCGATGACGCGCTCAACCGTCGTCACATGGTTGAAGCGCCAGCGCCGGAAATAATCCTCGAAGTCGACCAGTTTCTCGGCGAGCTCGTAGAGCATCCAGTGCGTGTCCGGGGCCTCGTAGACGATACGCCAGGCCTGCAGCACGCCCTCGTTGAAGCTGTGCGTCTCGCGGACGTCGCGCGAGAGCACCGCGGCCGGCATCTTGAGCCCGCTGCGGTCGGCGAGCCGCAGCACTTCATCATAGAGGCTGGGCGTGGCAAGCTCGGCTTCGAGCAGCTTTGTTGTTTCCACATCGTGTGCGTGCGGCTTGAGCATGGCGTGATTGCGGTTGCCGAGCAGATATTCGATCAGCCGGTATTGCCGTGACTGGAATCCTGAGGACTGGCCGAGTTGCGAGCGGAAGCGCGTGTATTCGCTCGGCGTCATGGTGCGCAGCACGTCCCAGGCGTTGTTGAGTTGCTCGAAGATGCGCGAGACCCGCGCCAGCATCTTCATTGCGGGCGCAACCTCGTTCCGGGCGATGGCGCGGCGTGCAGCGCTGAGCTCGTGGATGGCAAGGCGCATCCACAGCTCGGTGGTCTGATGCTGGATGATGAACAGCATCTCGTCATGCGCTTCCGACAGCGGATGCTGCGCGCCGAGGATCGCATCCAGGGCCAGATAGTCGCCGTAGGACATGCGCCGCGCGAAATCGGTCTCGGCGCCTTCGCTTGCAGGATCGTAACCGCTGGACGTCATGATAGACCCTCCCGATCGATCATCCCTCAGATCCTCGTCAGTCGAGGCCAATCAGGCGCGCAGTGATCGGCGACGACGGATCCTTCAGGGCGTCGATCACGGTAAAATGGTTGAGCCCGGGATCGACGACCAGACGTGTCTGCACGTCAAAGCCGCTCCAGACATTGGCCATCAGGTCGGATTGCCGGATGAATTCGGGTCGCTCGCCGCCGCCGACCCAGGCGGTGACCGGTGAGGTGCCACGCGGCAGATGCAGCGCAGCACTCTCGAGCGTCGCCTCTTCCATCGTCATCCGCAGCGTCTCGTTCATCTTCGTCTTCAGGAGTGGACGCAGATCGTGCAGACCGCTGATCGAAAGCGTGCCGGCGATGCGGTTATAGACGGCGGGTTCGAGCCGGCTGTCGTCGCAGAGCATGCGCGTGACCAGATGGCCGCCGGCGGAATGGCCGGCGAGCCGGATCGGCCCTGCGACGAGCGAAGCCGCCCTGGCGATCGCGGCGGTGATCTCGGCGGTGATGTCGGAGATGCGCGCGGCAGGCGCCAGCGTGTAGCTCGGCAGCGCCACCGTCCAGCCGTGGTGCCGCGCGCCTTCGGCGAGATCGGTCCACGTGGACTTATCGAAGCGCATCCAGTAGCCGCCGTGCACGAACACGATGAGGCCCTTGCTCTCACCATCGGGGAGGATCAGGTCGAAGCGCTGGCGCTCACTGGCCCCATAGGCGATGTCGGCGCGGAAATCCTTCAGCCCGGCGCGGTAAGCCGCCGCCCTCTCCGCCCATTGCGCCGGCATCTTGTCGGAGCCCGGGATATGGGCCGTATTGGCATAAGCATCATCCCAATCGCGCATCGTGACTCCCAAGGACTCAGGCCCAGCGAACCCGCCGCCAGTCTGCCACCGGCGCGGCCGCCATCCTAGTCTTTATTTTAAGCTTAAAGCATTTGGTTGCGCCCGTGCTTCGAGCGGTACCGGCAAGATATCTCCCCCCACACCCTGAGGTGGCGCGTAGCGCCGTCTCGAAGGGCGAGGCCACCGGCTGGCCTTCATCCTTCGAGGACGCGCGTTCCGCGCTCCTCGGGATAAGGATCTGGCAGTTTGTCATTGCGAGGAGCGCAGCGACGAAGCAATCCAGACTGTCATCGCTGAAAGACTCTGGATTGCTTCGCTGCGCTCGCAATGACGGCGGAGAGAGCGGCGCTCGCGTCTACGCCTTCTCCACCCCGCACCAATCCGCGATGAACAACGCCATCGCCTTGGTCGTCTTCTTCAGCGAGTCCAGGTCAACGAATTCGTTGAATCCGTGGATCTCGCCGCCGCTTGCGCCAAAGCACAGGCTCGGGATGCCGTGGTTGAGGCCGTAGAAGCGGGTGTCGGTGAGCGCGGTGAAGACGAGGTCCTCGACCGCGCCGCCATAGACCTTATCGAAAGCCTTCGCGAAGGCGGCCTCAGGCGCCGCAGCGTCAGTCAGCTCATAGCCTTCCGACAGGAAGCCCGACCATTCGATCTCCGGCGGATTGTTGGCGAGGAATCGGTGATTGCGCGCCGCGGCGGCGACGCAGGCCACGATCTCCTTCTGGTGATCGGCGATCGACCAGCCCGGCAACACGGCAATGCGGCAGTCGACGTCGCACCAGGCCGGCACGCTGGACGCCCAGTCGCCACCCTTGATGATGCCGGGGTTGAAGTTGATCGGATGGTTGAGCGTCTTGAAGTGCCGATCGGCTTTCGCACGCTCGTTCCACTCGATCTCGAGCTTTTGTATCGCCTGGATCAAATGATAGGCCGCCATGATCGCATTGGCGCCAGAGCCGGCATGCGCGACGTGGACGGGATGCCCCTTCACACGCAGGCGAAACCAGATCACGCCGACCTGCGAGCGCACCATCTTGCCGCTGGTCGGCTCCGGAATGAAGCAGGCGTCCGCGCGGTAGCCGCGCTGGAGCGTCGAGAGGGCGCCGACACCGGTGCTCTCCTCCTCGATCACCGACTGGAAGTGAATCCGCGCCGTCGGCTGCAGGCCAGCCGCCTTGATCGCGTCCAGCGCATAGAGCGCGCCGATGGTGCCCGATTTCATGTCGCAGGCACCCCGGCCGAACATCATGCCGTCCTTGATGACGGGCGAGAATGGCGGCGTGTCCCACAATTCCAGCGGCCCGGCCGGCACCACGTCGCAATGGCCCTGCAGGATCAGCGATTTGCCGCCGTTGGTTTGCGGACGGTAGGTCCCCACCACCGAGCGCGCCTTCGAAAAATCGTGCTCGATCGGGCCGAAGCCGCGCAGATCTTTCAAGTCGTCGACATTGATGTGCCAGTCGTCGACCTCGTAGCCGCGCTCGCGCAGGAGGTCGCCGATCATGTCCTGGCACGGTCCCTCCGCCCCGCGGGTCGAGGGGATCGCTACGAAATCACTTGTGGTCGCAAGCTGGGCTTCGAAGCCGGCATCGACGGCGTCAAGAATCCTCTGCTGCGTCTCGGCATTCATCAGGCTACTCCAATCGGGCATTTCAGATTATCGATGGAGCGCAAGCTAGCCGATTTCAGCCCGTCGGGTACTGTGCAAAATAGGCATCCCGCAATGCATCTTCGAGCAACCGGCCTTCGAAATAGCCATTCAGCGTCGCAGGCCGCCTTACGCCGTCGAGCAGGCGCGGACACGGCTCCGGCGCGCCGAGCACGGTCCGCACTGGGATGCGCTCGGCATAGATCGGCAACTCGTAGTCCTCGTCGTCATCTGCGACACCCTTGGCGCGGACTTTGGCCGAGGCCTCCTCGATCTCCATCGCGATGAAAGAGGTCGCCTTGATCTCCTGCGTGTTGCTCTGGCGCAGGCTCGCGGTGCGGTCCGGGAAAAAGCGATCAACCATCGCGATCACCGCGCGCTCTTTCTCTTCGGGATCGGTGACGAGATAGGCGGTGCCGAACGCCATCACCGCGCGGTAGTCGGCGGAATGATTAAAGCCGCAGCGCGCCAGCACGAGGCTGTCGAGGTGGGCGACCGTGAGGCATACGCGCTCGCCCTTGGTCTGGTTGCGCAGCATGCGGCTGGCGCTCGAGCCGTGCCAGTAGAGCCTGGTCCCCTCGCGCCAGAAGAAGGTCGGCGTGCAATAGGGCTGGCCGTCGATCACATAGGAGACGTGGCAGAGCATCGAGGCGTCCAGGATGCGATGAACTGTGTCGTGATCGTAGAAGCCGCGGTCGTGGCGACGCTTCACCTGGTTGCGCGCTGACGTCGGATAGGAAGTGGGGTTCTCAGCTTGGCTCACGGCCGCTCCTGTCGGGATCGGTAGAATTCCAGACCAGTTGTAGCGGCTGATTTGGTCTGCGATAGTGCCAATTCCATGCGAAAAATTTCAACCAATTCTCCCTCGCCGGCCAAGGCCGAGCTGCCGCTCGACCTCACCGGGGAGCACATCACGCCGGGCGCGTCCGCGGCACACCGGCTGTATCAGGCGCTGTGCGAGATAATTGTCTCTGGCCTCGTCAACCCCGGCGAGCCGCTGCCGCCATCGCGGACGCTGGCCAGGCAGACGGGCTTTCGCCGCAACGCCGTGGTCACGGCCTATGAGCGCTTGATCGCCGACGGTTTCGCCGAGGCGACGGTCGGCTCCGGCACCTTCGTCGCCGCGCGCATCCCAGCGCGCGCGGCGGAGCCGAAGAAGCCCAAGGCCGTGGTCGAAGCACCCCGGCAAGGCGCGTTCTCGCTCGGCTGCACCCATATCGACGAGCGCGCGGTGCAGCGCTTCCGTGCCTTCGTCGGCCGCCGCATGCGCGCGTTCGGGTCCGCGCATCTGCATTATGGCGATCCTCGCGGAAGCCGCGAGTTGCGTGCGGCGATCGCCGATCATCTGTTATCGGCGCGGGGCCTGCGCTGCGACCCTGACCAGATCATGCTGACGTCAGGCACGCTGCACGCGCTGCGCATCGTGCTGAGTGCAATCCTTAGGCCCAACGATCAGGTCTGGTGCGAGGACCCCGGCTATCCCGCGGCCCGCAGGACGATCGCGCATTGCGGCTATCGCGCCGTGCCCGTTCCCGTCGACGAGCACGGAATGCGTGTCGCCAAGGGACGTACTGCGGCGCCTTCCGCGCGAGCGGCTTATGTGACGCCATCGCACCAGTTCCCGCTGGGCGTTCAGATGTCGATGCCGCGGCGGCTGGAGCTTCTGGATTGGGCCAAGCAGGCTGGCGCCTTCGTGCTGGAGGACGATTACGACAGCGAGTTCCGCTATGACGGTGCGCCGCTGATGTCGCTTGCCGGCATCGATCACCTGCGGCGCGTGATCTACATGGGCACGTTCGCCAAGACCCTGTTTCCCGGCCTGCGCATCGGCTACTGCGCCCTGCCCGAGCGCTTGATCTCGGACGTGACGGCGGCCCGAGCAGCGCTCGACCGCTTCCCCGGCACGCTAATGGAAGGCGCGGTGGCGGACATGCTTAACTCCGGTGCCTTTGCCGCCAACCTGAAGCGAGTGCGAAAGCTTTATCGCGAGGCGCGCGATGCGCTGGCCGAGACGCTGGAAGCTGCATCCGATGGCGTGCTGTCCGTGCCGGTGCCGTCGCAGGGCCTGCATCTTGTCGCCCGGTTCGATCCATCGGTTGACCTGTCGGTGGCAGCAGAGGCCAAGCAGGCGGCCGGCGCGGAAGGTTGGCTGCTCGCCGACACCTATTCGCGCGCGCGTCCGCTGCCAGGGTTCGTGCTGGGATTTTCGGGGCACGCGGTTCCACGACTCGTGGCGTCGGCAGAGCGGCTCGCACGGGAATCACGCGCCGCGTTGCGCGCGAGGAGCAAGCCGGCACGTCGAGCGTGACAAACGTTCACTATCAGAATCGCGAGCCCGTCCGTACATTGCGGCATCGATGCTGGAACCTTTCCCTATGCTTCTACGCCGTGCAACCTGCCTCTCGCTCCTAGTCTCCGCGGCACTCACCGCGACCGCGCATGCCGTCACTGTCGGACGCGAACAGGACATCACTGATCTCAAGCTGGGCCAGCGCGTGCAGGTGGATGACGGAACGTGCCCTGCTGGACAGGTCAAGGAAGTGCGCGGTTCGAAGATGACCGACAAAGGCGTGGCACGGACCAGCGCCTGCGTTCCGCGCTACGGTCCGAAGACGAAGTGACTACTGCTTCGCCGGATCGAACATGCACTGCAAGGTCGGCTTGGCGATCTTGGTGAAGGTCGGGCCGATCTCACCCTGCTTGGACGTCGGCACCCAGTCGGTCTCGATCGTCGGCACGCCAGTCTCGCTGATGCCGCGCAGCAGCGCCTCTCGCAAATCGCGGTCCTCGACGACAGCGGCGGCATGGTCATGCAGGCAGCCGCAAACTTCCTCGGGATGTTCCCAGCGACCGAGCATGCGCGGCGCGCACTGACGCACGAACTCGCTGCGTGGATCGGGCAGCCTGGAAGGCGCGCGCACCTGCGCCTGCACGGAACTGATGGTCAGAAGGGAAATGAACGCTGCGGCGCAGAGACGAAGGAACATGATGGCCTTTGCCTGCTGATTTTCTTGTTAGCTATCAAAGGCGCGCGGCGACCACGATCGGCTGCGGCGCCGTGGGCGTGACAGGCGAGCCGCTGTACTGGAACGTACCGATACCGGGAAGATTGCCGTCCGGCGAACCTGCGAACGCGGAACCGGCGAGCACAAAGCCGAAAGCAAGGATGAAGCTGAGTGCGCGCATGGGCTTGTCTCCGAATTCCGTGTCCGGCGGTGCGCCGTCGTCGGTATGACGCTGATAGCCACGGGCGGTTTCGCGCGTGATGCGCCAAAACGGGAAAATGGTTTCGTCGTCATGAGAATTGTTTCGTCGCTCCTGGGGCGACGAAACATTCGGCGGAAAAACCCAATCATTTCAGACGCGTCACGCCGCAGCTCAAAGCGGTTTGGCAAGCCTGTTCCGGCCCGGAAGCGCGTCGCGCGCGGGGCGCCATCACGTTCGCGCCTCGCAGGCTTCACATGCATTTTACGTGCTGGCGGGACATCGCACAGCGACGCGCGGCGCAGACCAATGGACGGACTGCGGAGACCAACGACCCAGCACCACTGCGCCCGGCGCTATGGTGCTGCAGTCGAGCTGCGGCCACGAGGCCGCGCCGCAGATGTTCGTGCGGCTGACCGGCTCGCATCAGGCAAAAAAGCGCGCCAGCCGCGCTGTCGTCACTGAGTGAAGAACTCGCTGCACTTCTGGACGCTTGCGTCGGCCGGTCCCCACGGCATGATCGGCACCGTCGAGGTCGAGTTCTTCGGCGAGCCCTCGATCAGCTTGTCCGAATAGACCATGTAGACGAGCACGTTGCGCTTGGCGTCACAGCCGCGCACGATCTGCATCTTTTTGAAGAACAGTGAGCGGCGGTGGCGGAACATGTCGTCGCCCTGCTCCATCTTGTTCTTGAACTTGATCGGACCAATCTGGCGGCAGGCGAGAGAGATGTCCGAGACCTGCTCGGCAAGGCCGAGCCAGCCCTTGAAGCCGCCCTTCTCAGGCACCGTGAAATGACAGGCGACGCCCTCGACCTCGGGATCGTCCAGCCCGTAGGTCGCGAGCTTGTCGTTTGGGCTCATCCATTTGAACACGGTCGAGCGGCGGAAGATCAGATCCGGTTCGTCGGCAGCGGATGCGAAGGTCGCCGGCACAGCCAGCAGCAACAGGAATAAAGCGAGGTCTTTCAAGCGGATGCCGGAAAGACCGAGGAAACGAGATGACATGAAGTTCTCCGGTGACAAGTTCCCGCAATGTAGGGATCCGACCGCCGGCCAGGAAGATGACCGGCCGCGGGGGCGCGGCCGCCGTTTACCGCTCCGTGAGGCTTTTTTGCTACGTCGTGGACAAAGTTAGCTGATCACCGAACCGCCACGTTGGTGAACGAGTATCCCCTCTGTGAGACTAACGTCTGATTTGGACTGTGGATTCAAGGAATGAATAGCGTGAACGGGTCCCGTTTTGCCGCCGCGCCTGCACGGCTGTGGCAGGTCGCCATTTTGACGGCGGCCAGTGCGATCGGCACCACCAGCCGGGCAGAAGCAGCGTTTTATTATTGGACGGATTATTCGGACGGGTCCTATTACGCACGGCAGGAACGGCTTCCCGAAATCCCGCGCCAGAAGCCGCAGAAGCACCGCGCAGCCGGCAAGAAAGCGGTCGTCGTCGAAAAGGAAGCTGGTACCAAGCCGCAAGGACCGCTCGTCATCGTCGTCTCGATCGAGCGGCAGAGGGTCACGATCTACGACGCCAACGGCGTGTTCGCGGAGTCTCCGGTGTCGACCGGCATGAAGGGGCATTCGACGCCGATGGGTGTGTTCAACGTCATCCAGAAGCACAAATTCCACCACTCCAACATCTATAGCGGCGCGCCGATGCCGTACATGCAGCGGATCACCTGGTCCGGCATCGCCATGCATGCCGGCGTGTTGCCGGGTTATCCCGCTTCACATGGCTGCATCCGCATGCCGACGGCATTCGCTGTGAAGATGTGGAACTGGACCAAGATGGGCGCGCGCGTGATCGTCACGCCGGGCCAGATGTCGCCGCAAAGCTTCTCGCATCCCCTGCTCGCCTCCGTGCGCGTGCCGCCGCAGCCCGCCGCCAGCCTCGCGCCGCAGACCAATGTCGGCGACAAGGGCGCGGCGGAAACCACGGTCACCGAAGCCAAGACGGCTGAGATCAAGACGGCTGAGGTCAAGCCTGCCGACGTCAAGACAACTGAGGTCAAGCCGGGCGAAACGAAGACCGCCAGCGTGGACAGCGCCCTCGAACTGCGCGCGTCGGTCGGCCACAGCGTGATGTCGGACATGACGACGGGCAATGCGCCGGCCCGCGAGGAAGCGGCTGCGCCGGCCGACAAGGTTGAAGCGCTTGCCAAGTCCGAGACGAAGACCGCCGAGGCCTCCGACGCGGCCAAGCCACAGTCGGGAGAAGCCGCCAAGCCGGCGAACGTTGAAGTGAAGCCCGCTGATATCGCGGAAGCGCCCAAGGCCGCGACGACCGATGGCAAGGTTGAGGCTGCCAGGATCGAGCCAGCCAAATCCGAAGCAACCAGGATCGAGGCAGCCAAGGCGGAAGCCGCCGACGCGGCGAAGAAGTCTGACGCGGCTCTCACGGCTACAGCGCCCGCACCGGACGCGAAGAAGGACGAGACCCACGTCGCCGATCCCGCGCCGGCCGCAAAGCCGGAAGCGCCCAAGCGAGCCGGCCAGATCGCCGTCTTCATCAGCCGCAAGGACTCCAAGCTCTACGTGCGGCAGAATTTCGCGCCGCTGTTCGAGGTGCCCGTCACGATCGCTGCAAGCGAGCGGCCGCTCGGCACGCATGTCTTCACCGCCGAAGTCGACAAGACCGACACCAATGCGCTGCACTGGTCGGTGGTGTCGCTGCCGGTCTCGGTCCGCGCCGCCGCGCGCGGGGATGATGGCCGCATGACGCGCCGTCAGCGTGGTGTCGCCGTGATCCCCGTCGCCGCGAAGCCCGTGGTTACGCCGGACAGCCCGGCCGAGGCGCTCGACCGTATCTCGATCCCGTCCGATACCATGGCGAAGATCAACGAGATGCTGACCAGCGGCAGCTCGATCATCGTCTCGGACCAGGGCATCAACCAGGGCGAGACCGGCGAAGGCACCGACTTCATCGTCCGCCTGCACTAGTGCGCTTCGCGGCGTCCGATAACGCGGTGTTGACGAGGCCGATCGCGAAGGCGGAGTAGCATTCGTCCCGAATCATTTCGGGGGATGCCGTCATGATGAACCGCAGGACTATGCTCATCGGGGCGCTTGCAGGCACGCTCGTGCCGGCCACGCGCACGCTTGCCGATGGCGGCATGAGCCGGATCTCGGCCTACGCCTTTTCCTTCCCGGCATTGTCCGGCGACGACATCCGCCTTGCCGCTTTCACAGGCCGGCCATTGCTGATCGTCAACACCGCCTCGCTCTGCGGCTACACTCCGCAATATGCCGGCTTGCAGGAGATCTGGAGCGAATTTCGCGAGCGCGGGCTGACCGTGATTGGCGTGCCCTCCAATGATTTCGGCGGACAGGAACCCGGCGGCACCAGCGAAATCACGGAGACCGCGCACCACCAATACGGCGTTACCTTCCCGATTGCGGCCAAGACCACGGTGGTCGGTGCGAAGGCGCATCCGTTCTACAAATGGGCAGCAGACGCACGCCCCCGAGAAGTTCCGCGCTGGAACTTCCACAAATACCTGATCGGCCGCGACGGCTATATCGCAGAGGTCTTCGCCTCAGCCGTCGAACCGACCGACACACGGATCAAAATGGGGGTCGCCAAGGCACTGGCCGATAGTTGACGCGACGCGCCCAACACGGTTGGGCACAATTGTGGCGGGGCGCCAAACAGCCGTTGCAATGACGAGGGCCCACCATCTAGGCTAGGATCATCAAGGGGCAGGATGGTTTTGCCGGAGGCGAAAAGCCACGGGGGAACAACGGGATCAATCTCGAGGACAACACCATGCGTGTGGCTGCAGGACTGATTTTGGCAAGCGCGATGTCTCTGGCGATGACCGGCGCCGCATGGTCGCAGACCCCGGCCGCGAAGCCCG